>NZ_JBHWHH010000221.1:0-10188 GCF_042732555.1 Nocardia sp. NPDC059764 | reverse complement strand
CGAATCGACAGTCGACGGATTCGCGTCCCCCGAATATCTTTCGGCCCAGGCCGCCTACAGGGTCAGGCCCATTGGGCGGTGCGCCGTTCCAGGACTCGGCGGCGCGCCTCGTAGTCCCGCATGCGCTGCGGGTAGCCGACGCGGCGCGCGTCGTAGACCGGGATGCCGAGGGCGCCAGAGAGGCGTTGCGCCCCGCGTTCGCCGACCACCCGGCGGGTCCATTCGCCGTCATGCGCGACCAACAGCACCGTGACATCGGTAACCGTGGTGCGCGGCTCGACGAAAGCCTCCACGCCGTAATGGTTTCGCGTCCAGGCCACGAGATGGGCCATGTCGGCCGGATCGGCCTCGCCTCGGCGCGCGGCGCCGCTGTGCCCGAACAGATCCAGGAAACCCATTCCCGTCAACCTCCTCTCCGGCTTCGGAAAACCGCCGGATACTTCGATAGTGCGCAGCTCACGCCCACTTCGCCAGACGATCGGCGATTTCCATAGCAGCTGCACAGAATCCCTTCAGAATCGACTCAGCGGGGGTGCGCGGTCCGGTCAGCGGCACGCCGGAAAGGACAGTTCGGCGCAAACGTGATACGTGTCATGGCATCCCGCTATCTCACCCGCGCGCCGTGGCGTTCGACGCTCACGCCGGGAAATGTGGCGTAGAGAGGTCGGCACAACCGCCGCCCTGTGACACGCCGCACCCGGACGAATGCAAGGATGGGTGGCTGGAACAAGAACCAACACGGATCTCCGGGTGCCATCGCCGTTCGATGGCCGTCCGGGACGACACCGCGACCCGCGGTGCCACGCCCGCGGAGAGACGAACTGTTTAACCCGACGAGCAGTCAGAGGAGTCAACGGACATGACCTTCTCCGTCCAGATGCCAGCTCTTGGTGAGAGCGTCACCGAGGGCACCGTCACCAGGTGGCTGAAGAAGGAGGGAGACACGGTCGAGGTCGACGAGCCGTTGCTCGAGGTCTCCACCGACAAGGTCGACACCGAGATCCCGTCCCCGGTCGCGGGCACCCTGCTGGAGATCTCCGCGCAGGAAGACGACGTCATCGAGGTCGGCGGCCAGCTGGGTGTGATCGGCAGCGGCGCCCCCGCGGCCGCCCCGGCTCCGGCCCCCGCGCCTGCGCCCGCCCCCGCTCCGGCTCCGGCCCCCGCGCCTGCGCCCGCCCCCGCTCCGGCTCCGGCCGCCGCGGCTCCCGCGCCCGCCCCGGCCGCTCCGGCCGCGGCTCCCGCGCCGAAGGCCGCCCCGGTTCCGGCCGCGGCGACCCCGGCCGACGAGCCATCCACCAACGGTGGCCCCTACGTCACCCCGCTGGTGCGAAAGCTGGCCGCGGAGAACAACGTTGACCTCGCCGCCGTGACCGGCTCCGGGGTCGGCGGCCGCATCCGCAAGCAGGATGTGCTCGCCGCCGCGGAGGCCAAGAAGGTTCCGGCCCCTGCTGCCGCCGCGCCCGCCGCCGCTGCTCCGGCCGCCCCGGCCGCCGCAGCGCCGCGTCCGTCGCTGTCGCATCTGACCGGCACGGTCCAGAAGGCCAGCCGCATCCGGCAGATCACCGCGGCCAAGACGCTCGAGTCGTTGCAGACCAGCGCGCAGCTCACCCAGGTGCACGAGGTCGACATGACCAAGATCGCGTCCCTGCGCAACCGCGCCAAGGCCGCGTTCAAGCAGCGCGAGGGCGTGAACCTCACGTTCCTGCCGTTCTACGCCAAGGCCGTCATCGAGGCGCTGGCCGTGCACCCGAACATCAACGCCTCCTACAACTCCGAGACCAAGGAGATCACCTACCACTCGGTGGTCAACCTGGGTATCGCGGTCGACACCGAGCAGGGTCTGCTCTCGCCGATCATCCACAACGCCAACGACCTGTCGCTGGCCGGACTGGCGCGCGCCATCGCCGATATCGCCAACCGCGCCCGCACCGGCGGCCTGAAGCCGGACGAGCTGGCCAACGGCACCTTCACCATCACCAATATCGGCTCGAACGGCGCGCTGTTCGACACCCCGATCCTGGTGCCGCCGCAGGCCGCCGAGCTGGGCACCGGCGCGATCGTCAAGCGCCCCATGGTGATCAGCGACGACGGCAACGAGTTCATCGGCATCCGGTCGATGGCCTACCTGCCGCTCACCTACGACCACCGCCTCATCGACGGCGCCGACGCGGGTCGCTTCGTGACCACGATCAAGCACCGTCTGGAAGAGGCCGCGTTCGAGGGGGACCTGGGCCTCTGAGGCCGGAACGGAGACGGGTCGGGGGTTGGATCGGATGAAGATCGTGGTCGCCGGTTCGTCCGGACTGATCGGGACGGCACTCGTCGCGGCCCTGCGCCGCGACGGGCACGAGGTCATCCGCCTCGTGCGCCGTCCCGTACACGCCCGCGACGAATTCACCTGGGATCCGGTCCGTTCCAACCTGGACGAGCGCGCGCTGCGCGGTGCGGACGCCGTGGTGAACCTCTGCGGCGCGAGCATCGGGCGGCGGCGCTGGAACGGCAGCTACAAACAGGAGCTGCGCGACAGCCGCATCGTCCCCACCGACGTCCTGGCCGCCGCGGCCGCCGCCACGGGAGTGCCGACGCTGGTCAATGCCAGCGGCGCGCACTACTACGGCGGCGAGACCGGCGACCGGGTCGTCACCGAGAGTTCCCCCGCCGGAACAGGATTCCTGGCCCGGCTCTGCGCCGACTGGGAAGCCGCCACCGAACAGGCCGCCGACGCCGGGGTGCGCACGGTGTTGCTGCGTTCGGCGGTGGTGCTGGCGCGGCACGGCGGCATGCTCGGAATGCTGTACCCGCTCTACTATCTCGGGCTCGGCGGGCGGCTCGGCAGCGGGCGGCAGTACGTCCCGTGGATCTCGCTCGACGACGAGGTGGGGGCGATCATCCACGCGCTCACCCACGAGAAGCTGTCCGGGCCGGTCAATATGTGCGGTCCCGCACCGGTCACCAATGCCGAGTTCACGCGGGCGCTGGGGCGGGTCATGCATCGGCCGACGCCGTTGATGGTGCCCGCGTTCGCCTTGAAGCTGGCCGTCGGCGAGTTCGCGGACGAGGCGATCCTGCACGGGCCCAGGGCGATTCCCACCGCGCTGGAGGACGCCGGATACCAGTTCCAGCACCCGACCATCGGCGCGGCGCTGACCGCGACGCTGGGCCACTCGGGCTGACTCCTCGGCTTCCGGCTGGTACCGGGCGCGGTGCGCGTCACAGCAACCTCGCCGATACCGTGGACCCGTGACCAATCAACCGTCCGACGTGGTGGTGCGGGACGCACGCGAGAGCGATCTGCCGGAAATCCTGGTGATCCACAACAACGCCATCGCCGAGACCACGGCCATCTGGGATACCGAACTGGCCGACATCCATGAACGCGAGGCCTGGTTCGCGGCGCGCACCGGGGCCGGGCATCCGGTGCTGGTCGCCGAGATCGGCGGCAAGCTGGCGGGGTACGCGAGTTACGGGCAGTTCCGGCCCAAGTCGGGCTACCGGTTCTCGGTCGAGAACTCGGTGTACGTGTCAGATATATTCCATCGCCGCGGCGTGGCCACCGCGCTCATGCGGGCACTGCTGGCGCGGGCCGAGAGCGGCGACGTGCACGCCATGATCGCGGCGATCGAGTCGAGTAACCGCACGTCGATCGGGCTGCACGAGAAGTTCGGCTTCAAGGTTGTCGGGCAGATGCCGGAAGTCGGGTTCAAATTCGGGCGCTGGATGGATCTGACGCTCATGCAACTGAACTTCCCCGGAGGGGTAGCGTCGAAATCGTGAGTGAGAGCAGTACGGCCACCGCACCGTTACCCCGTGCGGTATCCGCCCGGTTCGACGACACACCCCTCGTCGTCGAGAATCTGGGCCTCATCGAATACCAGGAAGCCTGGGAGCTGCAACGGCGGATTGCCGCCGAACGCGCCGAAGGAATCGGACAAGACCGGCTTCTGATGCTGGAGCACCCGTTCGTCTTCACCGCCGGGCGCCGCACCGAACCGCAGGACCTGCCCACCGACGGCAGCCCGGTCATCGAGGTCGATCGCGGCGGGAAGATCACCTGGCACGGGCCGGGGCAATTGGTCGGCTATCCGATTGTGCGGCTGGCCGAACCGGTCGACGTGGTGGCCTACGTACGGCGGCTCGAGGAAGCGCTCATCGAGGTCTGTGCCGGCCTCGGAGTGGAAACCGGTCGGGTGGAAGGTCGTTCGGGCGTGTGGCTCCCGGTCGACGGATCACGGCCCGAGCGCAAGGTGGCGGCCATCGGCGTGCGCGTGCAACGCGGCGTCACCCTGCACGGCTTCGCCCTCAACTGCGATTCCAGCCTGGACGGTTTCGACGCGATCGTGCCGTGCGGCATTCGCGATGCCGGGGTCACCACCCTGAGCCGCGAGCTCGGCCGCGACATCACCGTCGACGAGGTGCGGCCGCTGGTCGCCGACGCCGTCGCGCGCGCCCTCGACGGGGTCCTCGAGGTGACCGACCACGCTCTGTCGCGCTGCGTCGAAGCCTTTGCCGAATGCCCCGAGCCGCTACCCGCCCTGCAGACCGACGAGTCCGCCGCAGGGCACGCCAAAGCCGAATGATCACGAGCGTAGGGTGAACCAGTGACCTCCGTCGATACCCCGACACCTGATAACTCGGCCGCACCCAACGGCCGCAAGCTGCTTCGCATCGAGGCCCGCAACGCCGAGACCCCGATCGAGCGCAAACCCTCGTGGATCCGCACCCGCGCGACCATGGGCCCCGAGTACACCGAACTCAAGGGCCTGGTGAAACGCGAAGGGCTGCACACGGTCTGCGAGGAAGCCGGGTGTCCCAACATCTTCGAATGCTGGGAGGACCGCGAGGCCACCTTCCTCATCGGCGGCGAGCAGTGCACGCGGCGCTGCGACTTCTGCCAGATCGACACCGGCAAGCCCGCCGCGCTCGATCGTGACGAGCCGCGGCGCGTGGCCGAGAGCGTGCAGGCCATGGGGCTGCGCTACTCCACCGTCACCGGCGTCGCGCGCGACGATCTCGAGGACGGCGGCGCGTGGCTGTACGCCGAGACCGTGCGCGCCATCAAGCGGCTCAACCCGCACACCGGCGTCGAACTGCTGATCCCCGACTTCAACGCGGTGCCCGAGCAGCTGGCCGAGGTGTTCGAGTCGCGGCCCGAGGTGCTGGCCCACAATCTGGAGACGGTGCCGCGCATCTTCAAGCGCATCCGTCCCGCCTTCCGCTACGAGCGGTCGCTGGCGGTCATCACCGCGGCCCGCGAGGCCGGTCTGGTCACCAAGTCCAACCTGATCCTGGGCATGGGCGAGACCCCGGAGGAAGTCACCCAGGGCCTGCGCGACCTGCACGAGGCGGGCTGCGACATCATCACCATCACCCAGTACCTGCGGCCCTCCCCGCGGCACCACCCGGTCGACCGGTGGGTGAAGCCGGAGGAGTTCGTCGAGCACTCCAAGGCCGCCGAGGAGATGGGCTTCGCCGGTGTCATGGCCGGTCCGCTGGTCCGGTCCTCGTACCGGGCCGGTCGCCTCTACGCGCAGGCCATGCGCCACCACGGCCGCGAGATCTCCCCGGAGATGGCGCACCTGGCCGAGGAGGGCAGCGCCGCCCAGGAGGCCACCAGCGTCCTGGCTCGTTTCGGTTCCTGACACTCCCGGTTCACTCCGCTCGACCGAGTTGTTCGGCGATTCGTGGACGCGACCCCATCACCGGTGGGAAGCTCGAAGGACCGCAATGATCGACCCACGGAGCGAGCCATGGTCGAGCGAACGACGACATCGCACGGTGTCAACGGCAAGGTAGTCGTGGCCGAACGGCCCGGCGACATCCGGAACGTGGTGCTGGTCGGGCACAGCGGGTCAGGGAAGACCACGCTGGTCGAGGCGCTCGCGGTCGCCGCCGGGGCGGTGCCCAGAGCCGGGCGGGTCGAAGACGGCACCAGCGTCTCCGACTACGACGACATCGAGCAGCGCCAGCACCGGTCGGTGCAGTTGTCGGTGGTGCCGATGGGGTGGGAGAAGGTCAAGGTCAATCTTCTCGACACCCCCGGCTACGCCGACTTCGTCGGGGAGCTCAGGGCCGGTCTGCGAGCAGCGGACGCGGCCCTTTTCATTCTCTCCGCGGCCGCCGGCGTCGAGGGCGTCAGCGGACCCACGCTGGCGCTGTGGGAGGAGTGCGCGAGCGTCGGCATGCCGCGCGCCATCGTGCTCACCCATCTGGACACCGCACGCGCCGATTTCGAGGACATGGCCGAGACCTGCCGTCAGATCCTCGGCGGCGGGCGCTCGGAATCCATACTGCCGCTGCATCTTCCGGTGTACGGGCCCAAGAACCCCGACGGGCACCGGCCGGTGACCGGGCTGATCGAACTGCTCACCCAGCACGTCTACGACTACGCGACCGGGGAACGCGTCGAGACGCCCGCCTCCGAGGAACAGCGCGAGCAGATGGAGGAGGCGCGCAACCGGCTCATCGAGGCCATCATCGCCGAGAGCGAGGACGAGACCCTCATGGACCGCTACATCGGCGGGGAGGAGATCGACCTCGCCTCGCTGGTCGCCGACCTGGAGAAAGCGGTCGCGCGCGGGAGCTTCCACCCGATGCTGATCGCCGCTCCCCCACCCGAAGGCGCGCGCCAAGGGCTGGGCACCGTCGAGATCCTGGACCTGATCACCCGCGGATTCCCCACGCCCGCAGAGCATCCGGTGTCCGCGACCGGCAGCGGCGGCAAGTCCGCGGCACTGGCCTGCGATCCGGACGCGCCGCTGGCCGCCGAGGTGATCCGCACCGCCTCCGACCCGTACGTGGGCCGGTTGTCGCTGGTCCGGGTGTTCTCCGGAACCCTGCACGCCGACGACACCGTGCACGTGTGCGGACACGGCACCGGCACGAACGGCGATCACGACGCCGATGACCGCGTCGGCGGGGTGTCCGCGCCGTTCGGGAAACAGCAGCGGCCGCTGCCGCAGGCCATCGCCGGGGACATCGTGTGCGTGAGCAAACTGACGCACGCCGAGACCGGGGACACCTTGTCCGCCAAGGACAGCCCGCTGCTCATCGAGCCGTGGGACCTGCCGGATCCGCTGCTGCCGGTCGCCATCCAGGCACACGGCAAGGCCGATGAGGACAAGCTCTCCCAGGGGCTGTCACGACTCGTGGCCGAAGACCCCACGGTCCGGCTCGAACAGAATCCCGACACCCACCAATTGGTGCTGTGGTGCCTCGGCGAGGCGCATCGCGAGGTGGCCCTCGAACGGCTGCGGTCCCGGTTCGGGGTGCAAGTCGACGTCGTCGACCACCAGGTGGCCCTGCGCGAGACCTTCGCCACCCAGGCGGCCGGGCGGGGACGGCATGTGAAGCAGTCCGGCGGCCACGGGCAGTTCGCGGTCTGCGAGATCGAGGTGGCCCCGCTGCCGGAGGGATCCGGCATCGAGTTCGTGGACAAGGTGGTGGGCGGAGTCGTTCCGCGCCAGTTCATCCCATCGGTGGAGAAGGGCGTGCGCGCCCAGGCGCTGCGCGGCGTGGCATCCGGATACCCGCTGGTCGACGTGCGGGTGACGCTGTTCGACGGCAAGGCGCACTCGGTGGATTCCTCCGACGCGGCATTCCAGACCGCGGGCAGTCTGGCCTTGCGGGAAGCCGCCGCCACCGCCCGCATCAGCGTGCTCGAACCGATTGCCGAAGTGCTGGTGGTGGTTTCGGATACCTACGTCGGCCCGGTGCTCGGCGACCTGTCGAGTCGCCGCGGGCGAGTGCTCGGCACCGAACCGGCGGGGCTGGGCCGCACCGCGATTCGGGCCGAAGTCCCGGAACTGGAACTCAGCCGCTACGCCGTGGACCTGCGTTCACTGGCCCACGGCGCGGCGAGCTTCACCCGCGCCTACGCCCGCCACGAGCCGATGCCACCGCAACTGGCCGACAGCCTGCGCGAGCACGCCAAGGCCGGCCGCTCCTGACCGTCAGGACTCCGCCGCGGCGGTGCGCGCGGGCAGGGGCAGCGCGGCCAGGGCCGTCATGAAGAAGTCGATCCCGAAACCGTAGTGCTGGTCGGCCTCACAGGAGGTCAGCGCGTCCGCGGCCGCCACGACCCGGGGATAACGCTGCCGCGGAAGGGTTTCCAGGCGTAGGCGTTTGCGGCGGATCATCTCGGCGTTGTCGTCGGCGGACTGCTGCGGGGTCGGGGCGCCGGGCTCGCCCAGCACCAGCATGACGGCGGTGCGCAGGGTGTTGCCGCACACGGCGGCGGCGGGTTCGACGTCGAAGCCGTATTCGGTGAGGATCTCGAGCGCGGTCTCGGTGGCATCGAGGAATCCGGGGCTCGGATCGTTGTCGCCGGGCACCTGGAACAGCGGCACCAGGGCGCGGTGCCGACGCAGCACCGTCACCAGCGATTCGGCCAGGGCGCGGAACTGATCCAGCAGCGGGCGCGACCGGTCGCGCGTGGTGTCGACCTGTTCCCACAGTCGGTCGACGACACCGGCCAGCAGTTCGTCCTTGTTCTTGAAATGCCAGTACAGGGCCATCGGGGTGACGCCCAGTTCCTGCGCCAGGCGCCGGATGGTCAGCGCTTCGAGGCCCTCGGCGTCGGCCAGCGCGATCGCGCCGTCGGCGACGGTCTCCCGGCTCAATCGGTTCTCCGCTTTTGCCACTTGACAAATATACAACGTACAGGCTTTCCTGTACTACGTACATGTACAACGTATGTGAATGATGTACAGGCACAACGTATAGGAGTTGCGGTGCCACTACTGCCCCGTCGCTGGTGGGCCCTGATCGGGGTTTCCCTGGCGACCTTCATGACATTTCTCGACAACAACGTGGTCAACGTCGCGCTGCCGTCCATCCAGAGCGACCTGGGGCTGTCCATCTCCGGCCTGGAATGGGTGGTCAGCAGCTACATCCTGGTCTTCGCCGGGCTCATGCTGGCCGGTGGACGACTCGCTGACCTGTTCGGCCGCCGCCGGATGTTCCTCGGCGGACTGGCCGTGTTCACCCTCGCCTCACTGCTGGCCGGACTCGCCGACAGCCCGGCCATGCTCATCGCGGCCCGCGTGCTGCAAGGCGTCGGCGCGGCCGCCGCGATACCCCCGACCCTCGCCATCATCGCCGGGCTGTTTCCCGACGACTCCGAACGCGCCAAGGCGGTCGGCGTGTGGAGCGCCATCGGCGCACTGGCCCTGGCCCTCGGGCCGTTCACCGGCGGCGTGCTGAGCCAGCACGTGGACTGGAGCTGGATCTTCCTGATCAATGTGCCCTTCGGCGTCCTCACCTTCGCGCTCACCGCGCTGACCCTGGACGAAACCCGCGAACGGATACGGCACCGACTCGACCTGCCCGGGCTCGTGACCTCGGCCATCGCGCTCTTCGCGGTCACCTACGCCCTGATCGAAGGACACAACCGCGGCTGGACCTCGACGGTGATCGTGGGCTGCTTCGCGCTCGGCGCGGCCGCGCTCGCGGCGTTCGTCGCCATCGAAACGCGCCGGCCGGATCCGATGGTGGATATGTCGATGTTCCGTTCCCGCGCCTTCAGCGGCGGCATCGCCGTCATGATGCTGTGGGGTTTCGGGGTGATGGGCATCTACTTCTTCACCGCGATGTACCTGCAGAACGTGCTCGGCTTCTCCCCCACCGCGGCGGGCGCGGCGTTCATTCCGATGGCGGTCGCCATGGTGCTGGTGTCGCCGCTCGCCCCGCTGGCCGCGCGCCGGCTGGGCACGAACGTCACCGTGGCGCTGGGCGTGGCGGGCATCGTCGGTGCGCTGCTGGATATTTCGACGATCGGCGAGCACGGGCACATCCTCGACCTGATGCCCGCGTTCATCGGCTTCGGCATCGGATCGGGCCTGCTCATGACGCCGTTGAACACCGCGATCATGGACCGGATGCCGCCCGCGGTCGCGGGCGCGGCGGGCGCGGTGGTCAATGCGAGCCGCGAGATCTCGGCGCTGCTCGGCGTCACCATCGTCGGCGCGATCCTCACCACGCGCGCGGCGACCGTGGCCGGGCAGGGCGCGGCTCCGATGCACGCCTTCCTCGAGGGCTACCGCCTCGCGATCATCGTGGCGGGCGTCATTGTCGCCGTGGGTATTCCATTGGCGCTGATCACCCTGCGGACCCCACGCGAGGAAGGACCCGACGCGATGGCCCCCGAACCGATCGGGGCGGCGGCCTGACGCCACGCGTGCCGCATCGGCC
>NZ_JBHWHH010000220.1:0-10670 GCF_042732555.1 Nocardia sp. NPDC059764 | reverse complement strand
CCTGTGGATGAAATCCACAGGGGCCTTGTCTATCGCCAGGGTTCCGGAGGAACCCGCCTCACAGCCAGGTGTCGAGCGTGGTGGTGGTGAGGAAGTGTTCGAGGTCGGCGCGCCAGGGGGCGGGGGTGGTCTTCTCCGGTTCGATGGCCGTGTACTGGCCGCGGTAGAAGAGCAGCGGCCTGCCGGAGTCGGTGGACTCCGACAGGGCCTGTACCCGGCCGATCACGATGTAGTGATCGCCGCCGTCGAGCACGTTGTCCACAGTGCACTGGATCGTGGCCAACGCGCCGTCCAAAACCGGGAGGTCCAGTTCCGAGGTGTGCCAGTCGATTCCGCCGAACTTGTCGGGTTCGCGGGAACCGAAGCGGGCGCACACCGGCTGTTGCTCCTCGGCCAGCATGTTCACGGCGAAACTGCCGTTGCGTTCGATCGCCTTCCAGGAGCGGGACTCCTTGGTGGGGCAGAAGAGCACCAGCGGCGGATCGAGGGACAGGGCGGCGAACGACTGGCACGCGAAGCCGATCGGCGCCCGCTCGTCACCTTCGCCGTCGAAGGTGGTGATGACGGTGATGCCGGTGCAGAACTGCCCCAGCACATTCCGGAACTGCCGGCCATCGATGACGGGGTGCCCGTCGGTGGTCGCGTTCGTGGTCAATTCTGCCTCGGTCACTGTTCGGCCGCCCCTGTCCGTGCTCGCTACTTGAATCCGACGCTGAAGTCGTGGCCCCACAGGCTGACCGCGGTGGACTCCCGCGCGATCCACGAGTGATCGTCGACTTCGAGTCCCTCACAGCCGAATTCGATGTCGAATCCGCCCGGCGTCTTCATGTAGAACGACAGCATCTTGTCGTTGATGTGTCGGCCGAGAGTAGCCGACATCTTGACCTTCTTGCGGTTGGCGCGATCCAGGCAGAGACCGACATCGTCGGAGTTCTCCACCTCGACCATCAGGTGCACGATCCCGGTCGGGTTCGGCAGCGGCAGGAACGCCAGCGCGTGGTGGCGCGGATTGCAGCCGTAGAAGCGCAGCCAGGCCGGATCGCCGTCGGCGGGACGGCCCACCATCTGCGGGGGCAGACGCATGGAGTCACGCAGGCGGAAGCCCAGCACGTCCTGGTAGAACGCCTGCGCCGCGGCATCGTCGGTGCAGGTGAGGACCACGTGGCCCAGACCCTGCTCGGCGGTGACGAACTTGTGGCCGTACGGGCTCACGAAGCGGCGGCCCAGGTACTGCGCGCCGTAGAACGCCTCGAGGGTGTTCCCGGCCGGGTCCTGGAAGCGGATCATGCCCTCGACCCGGCGCTCGGCCAGCTCGTCCTTGGTGCCCTCGGTGAAGGCGACCCCGGCCTTGTCCAGCGTCTCCCGCAGCGTCTGCATGCCGCGGGCGTCGGTGACCTCCCAGCCCGAGACCAGCAGCCGGTCCTGCTCGCCGGGCACGATCACCAGGCGGGCGGCGAAATCGTCCATGCGCAGGTAGAGCGCGTCCGGGTTGTTGCCGGAGCCCTCCATCATGCCCAGCACCTTGAGGCCGTATTCGCGCCAGGCCGCCATATCGGTGGCCTCGATGCGCATATAACCGAGCGCCTTGATCATGGTCACTTCTCCTTGACGCCGAGCAGGAAGTCGGTTGCCAGGCGGTTGAACTCGTCGAACTTCTCGAGCTGCGCCCAGTGCCCGCAACCGCCGAACACGTGCAGCTGCACGCGCGGCACCATCTTCAACGCTACGAGCGCGCCGTCGATCGGGTTCACGCGGTCCTCGCGGCCCCAGATCATCAGCACCGGCTGACGCAGCTTGAACGCGTCGCGCCAGATCATGCCCTTGGCGAAGTCGGCGCCCGCGAAGGACTTGCCCATGGCGCGGGTGGCGGCCAGGGATTCCGGCTGCGAGGCCGAGGCGAAACGCTCCTCGACGAGTTCCGGCGTGATCAGCGACTGGTCGAAGACCATGATCCGCAGGAACGCCTCCAGGTTCTCCTTCGTGGGTTCGAAGTTGAACTTGGACAGCAGCTTCACACCCTCGGTCGGGTCCGGCGCGAACAGGTTGGTGGACAGGCCGCCCGGGCCCATCAGCACCAGCTTGCCGGCGCGGTCCGGGTAGTCCAGCGCGAAGCGGGTGGCCGCGCCGCCGCCGAGCGAATTGCCCAGCAGGTGAACGCGATCGGTGATGCCGAGGGTGTCGAGCAGGTCCTTCAGCGCCGAGGACGAGTGCACGAAGTACTGCGGGTGCTCGGTCGGCTTGTCGGACTGTCCGAAGCCGGGCTGGTCGACGGCGAGGACGTGGAAGTCCTTGGCCAGCACCGGAATGTTCTTGGCGAAGTTCGACCAGGAGCTCGCGCCCGGACCGCCGCCGTGCAGCAGCACGATGGTGGGGCCGTTGCCGACGCCCGCCTCGTGGTAGTGCAGCTTCAGGTCCGGTCGCACCTGCGCGAAGCGCGAGGTGGACTCGTAGGTGATTTCCTCTACGGCGGTCACGGATTACACCATTCCGTCGGTGACCGGCAGGCCGAACGCGTGGGTGCCGTACATGACGTAGGCGCGCTCGGGATCCTGCGAGGCGTGCACGCGGCCGGCGTGGGCGTCACGCCAGAAGCGCTGCAGCGGAGTGCCTTCCACCAGTGCGGTGGCGCCGGCGGCCTCGAAGAGGCGGTCGACGGAGGCGATCACGCGGCCGGTGGCGCGCACCTGGTCGCGGCGGGCGGCGGCACGCATCTCGAACGGGACGTCCTTGCCGGCCACGATGCACGCGTACTCGTCGGCGATATTGCCCGACAGCTGACGCCAGGCGGCGTCGATGTCACTGGCGGCCTCGGCGATCCGGACCTTGGCGAACGGGTCGTCCTTGGCGTTCTCGCCGGCGAAGGCGGCGCGCACGCGCTTGCCCTGGTGCTCGACGTGGGCCTCGTAGGCGCCGTAACCCATGCCGATGATCGGCGCGGTGATGGTGGCGGGGTGGATGCTGCCCCACGGCATCTTGTACAGCGGATCGGTATTCTGTTCCAGGCCAGGCGATTTCAGTTCGCCCATGGTCCGCATGCTGAGGAAACGGTGCTTGGGAACGAAAACGTCCTTGACCACGACGGTGTTGGAGCCGGTGCCGCGCAGGCCCACCACGTGCCACACATCGTTGACGACGTACTCGCTGCGGGGGATCAGGAACGAGCCGAAGTCGACCGGCTTGCCGTTCTTGATGACCGGACCGCCGACGAAGACCCAGTCGGCGTGATCGGAACCCGAGGACCAGGCCCACGAACCGTTGACGATGTAGCCCGAGCCGTCCTCGGTCACCACACCCGCGCCCATCGGGGCGTAGGAGGAGGAGATCCGGACCTCGGTGTCGTTGCCCCAGACCTCTTCCTGGGCCTTCTGGTCGAACAGCGCCAGGTGCCAGTTGTGGATGCCGAGGATGCCGGCACACCAGCCGGTGGAACCGCAGGCGCTGGCCAGCTTGCGGACCTGGTCATAGAAGATCACCGGGTCGCACGCGTAGCCGCCCCACTGCTTGGGCTGCACGAGCTTGAAGAAGCCGGTCGCCTGCAGATCCTTGACGGTCTGGTCCGGAAGGCGGCGCAGATCCTCGGTCTCCTGGGCGCGTTCACGCAGGGTGGGCAGCAGCGCCTCGACCCGCTCAACTACTTCTTGCGTCATCTCGCCAGTTGCTCCTGCCTGGTGCTGGTACCGGAAGCGGTCTTCGTTTGCCCCTGAGAGTAGAACACGTTCTTATTCCTGTCGAGAACGCGGTTCACGCCCAGCTCAGAGAGACGCCATCCTGGTAGTTGGTCCTATCGCTGGCAAACGGCCAGCCGATTTTGTAACGTGTTCTAGTACATCCATAGGAGGATCAGGAAATGGCGACAACCCCCCAAGGGCCCCGAGGGAAGGTCCGCGAGATCGACGTGGGCTCCGCGCCCACCCGTTTCGCCCGGGGCTGGCACTGTGTAGGCCTGGCCAAGGACTTCCGGGACGGCAAGCCGCACTCGGTCAATATTTTCGGCACCAAGCTGGTCGTTTTCATGAACAGCCAGGGTGAACTGAAGGTCCTGGACTCCTACTGCCGCCATCTCGGCGGCGACCTCTCCATGGGTGAGGTCAAGGGCGACTCCATCGCATGCCCGTTCCACGACTGGCGCTGGGGCGGCGACGGCAAGTGCACCGGTATTCCGTACGCCCGCCGCGTGCCGCCGCTGGCCCGCACCCGCGCGTGGATCACGCTCGAGCGCAACGGTCAGCTGTACGTGTGGCACGACCACGAGGGCAACCCGCCCTCGGACGAGGTGACGATCCCCTACATCGAGGGTCCGTACACCAATGCCGACGGCACCCCGTCGGAGAGCCTCAACGACGGCTGGACCGACTGGACCTGGCACTCGCTGCTGATCGAGGGCTCCAACTGCCGCGAGATCATCGACAACGTCGTGGATATGGCGCACTTCTTCTATATCCACTACGCCTTCCCGACGTACTTCAAGAACGTCCTCGAGGGTCACGTCGCCACCCAGTACCTCGAGACCAAGGGTCGCCCGGACATCGGCAAGGCGGCCGCGAACGGCATCGACGTGCTGCTCAAGTCCGAGGCGTCGTACTTCGGCCCGTCGTACATGATCAACCCGCTGCTCAACATCTACAGCGGCTTCGAGGTCAAGACGGTCCTCATCAACTGCCACTACCCGGTCTCGCAGGACTCGTTCGTGCTGCAATGGGGTGTGTCGCTGCAGAAGCCGCAGGGGCTGCCCGAGGAGCAGGCGGAGAAGTTCGCCGCCAAGATGACCGAGGGCGTGTCCGAGGGCTTCCTGCAGGACGTCGAGATCTGGAAGCACAAGTCCAAGATCGACAACCCGCTGCTGACCGAGGAAGACGGCCCGGTCTACCAGCTGCGTCGCTGGTACGAGCAGTTCTACGTCGATGTCGCCGACATCGACCCGAAGATGACGCAGCGCTTCGAATTCGAGATCGACACCTCCAAGGCCAACGAGCAGTGGGGTCTCGAGGTCGAGGAGAACCTGCGCAAGAAGGCGGAGGCCGAAGCGGCCGCCGCGCAGGAGGCGAACGCCTGATGACCACCTGGGCGAAGGCACCCGATTTCGCGGACCGGCCGGAACAGCGAGCGCAGGTGCGCGCCCAGACGGTCGTCGACAAAGAGCACTACATGGAGTCCGGTCTGACCCCGATCGCGTGTCAGACCTGCGGCACCCAGGTGCAGGTGCGCAAGCACAGCCACAACCAGAAGACGGTGCAGTGGACGACCGACCCGGCCGCCACCTGCCCCGTCTTCCGCAAGCTGGCCGAGTCCGGGCCCACCACCGGGAAGCCGGACTCGTGCCCGAACCTCGAGAAGACCATCGACCACGCGGTCGCCGAAGGACTTCTCGGGATCGACGACTGAAGTCGGTCGACCCACCGGGTTCCACTTGCAGTGTGCCCGCCGCGCGAAAGCGCGGCGGGCACGTGAACTGAAGAGTGGAAATTCCCTCAGTCGAGCCGGAAGTCGGCGAAGTCGAATCCGGGGGAGACGACGCAACTCACCAGTGCGTAGTCGTCTCCCGCCGGACGGGCGGCCTGGCTGATCCCGCCGGGAACCACCGCCTGGGGGCGCTGCCCCTGCTCGACATCGGGTCCGAGGACGATCTCCTCACCCCCGATGTTCAGCAGCAGGGGACCACCCCGATGCCAGAACCAGATCTCGTCCGAGGCCACCGTGTGCGGCGCGGACTTCTCACCCGGCAGCAGCAGGAAGTAGATCGCGGTGCCGCTCGCCCGCGGCCCCGGATAGTCCTCCGGCGTGAATTCCACCGGGCTGCGCCAGGTTTCGCGATACCAGCCACCCTCGGGATGCGGCTGAAGATCCAATTCCACGGCCAGTTTCGGACGGTCGTCGCTCATCGGTTCACTGTATTTCCCGGTGCCCCGGGATGCGGGGCGGCGCGAGAATCACCACGCTGTGGCGAGCGGATGCATGCTTCGAACTTCGTAATCGATGCCCGAGACGCTCATTCCTGAGCTGTATGGTCGAAGCGTGGACCTGCTCAGCGAAGCCATCTCCGCCATTCGGACCGGTCACCCCACCTCCGGCATGTTCGTGCGGCACGCGCCGTGGGGCCGCGCGTATCCGGTGGTGCCCGGCTCGGGATTCCATGTGGTGCTGCAGGGTTCGTGCTGGCTGGTGCCGCCGGACGGGGAACCGATGGCCCTCGGCGTCGGCGATGTGATCTTCATGCCCCGCGGGGCCGACCACCTGCTGGTGGACAGTCTCGACAGCGCCGTCACCGAGCAGGCGCGGCCGGGCGAGCCGCGGGAGATCGCCGGGCCGGGCGCGCGCTGCGTGCTGGTCTGCGGGGCCTACGAACTCGGGCGGCAGCGCAGCCACCCGCTGCTGGACGAGCTGCCCGAATTCATCCATCTCCCCGCCCGTCCCGGCCGCCACCCCGCCCTGCGCGGAGCGGTGGACCTGCTCGCCGCCGAGATCTCCGAACCGCGGGCGGGCACCGACGCCGCGATCCCGGCCCTGTTGGAGACCCTGCTGCTGTTCGCGCTGCGCGCCTGGTTCGACGATCGGGCCGACGCGCCGACCGGCTGGGCCGCGGCCTTCACCGATCCGGCCGTCGCGACCGCCCTGCGCGCCATGCACGAAGCGCCCGAGCGGGGCTGGGCGGTACCTGAACTCGCCGCCGTGGCGGGTGTTTCGAGGGCCACCCTGGCCCGACGGTTCACAGCCACGGTCGGTGAGCCGCCGCTGTCCTACCTCACCCGGTGGCGCATGCTCACCGCGGCGCGACTGCTCCGGGAGTCCGACACCCC
The DNA here is from genome assembly GCF_042732555.1 of Nocardia sp. NPDC059764. Lineage (NCBI taxonomy): Bacteria > Bacillati > Actinomycetota > Actinomycetes > Mycobacteriales > Nocardiaceae > Nocardia > Nocardia sp. NPDC059764. Next base: position 3,876 of record NZ_JBHWHH010000220.1, on the reverse strand, counting down.
GTTGTCGACCGTCGCCCGGAAGGTCGGCTACCAGAGCGAATTCGCGTTCGCGAAGGCGTTCAAACGCGAATACGGGCTGGCGCCCGGGCAGTACCGGCGCGCGGAGGATCAGCCCGCGGTCATCGCGGTGTGAGACGGGTGGGCTGCTGAACGGCCGGTGAATCCGGAGGCGGAAGGACGGCGCGGCGGCCTAGGCTGGCAGGCGTGACGGACTGGCGTGCACGCAAGGGGCCGATCGGGGTACTGACGGGCGCGGGCATCTCCACCGATTCCGGGATTCCGGATTTCCGTGGGCCGCGCGGGGTCTGGACCGAGGATCCGGTCGCGGAACTGCTCTCCACCTATCAGAACTATGTGGCCGATCCGGAATTGCGGGCGCGGGCCTGGCTGGCGCGCCGCGACAATCCGGCCTGGACGGCCACCCCGAACGCCGCGCATCGCACGCTGGTCAGGCTGGCGGCGGAGCGGCAGGTCGGGATCATCACGCAGAACATCGACCGGCTGCATCAACGGGCGGGGTCGGACACGGTCGTGGAGATCCACGGCAATATGTTCGAAGTCGTCTGCATCGACTGCGAATTCACCGACTCCATGGCGGCCACCCTGGAGAAGGTCGCCGCCGGGGACTCGGATCCCGCCTGCCCGGAGTGCGGCGGCATCCTCAAGGCGGCCACCATCATGTTCGGGCAGCACCTGGATTCGGATGCGATCCGGGCGGCCGTGCAGATCGCCGAGACCGCGGAAATCTTTCTGGCCGTGGGCAGTACGCTCCAGGTCGAGCCCGCGGCCTCGATGTGCGCGGTGGCCGTGGACGCGGGCGCGGACCTGGTCGTGGTGAACGCCGAGCCGACCCCGTACGACGAGTACGCCGCCGAGATCGTGCGCGACCCGATCGGTGTCGCGCTACCCCGGTTGGTGTCGGAGATCCTGGGGGACTGAGGGTTTCAGCTGAACGGGGTCTTCGGTCGGGCCTGGAGTTCGCCGTCGATCCACAGGTCGATCTTCTCGTTGTAGAAGCAGGCGAGCCCGGCGATCTTCTGACTCTCCGGCAGCGGGGTGCGATAGATCCAGACCAGGTCCGGGAACTCCTCCTCGCCGAGCCGGACCGACCAGTATTCGGCGGTGCCCTTGTACGGGCAGTGCGTCTCGGTATCGGACGGTGTCAGCAGGTCCATCCGGACATCGGTGAGCGGCACGTAGTAGCGCGCCGGCAGGCCGGTCTCGAACAGGATGCGCGGGCCGTGCGAATCGGCCAGCACCTGGCCGTTCAGTTCCACCCGCACGTGCCGGGAACTGCCGAGGATGTCCACCCGGGTGTAGGGGTCGCGCGGGTGCACGTAGATCGGCTCGTCCTCCTCGAACCACTCCGTCATGGCGTGGAAATCCAGTTTCACCAGGTCACGCAGTTCCGGAAGCGGGGAATCGAGGTGCCGGACGGCCGCCCCGGCCGCCACGACGCCGTCGGTCACCACATCGAACTCGGTGCCGGTGCCGCGGCTGGGGGACGGGCGGGTCTTGCCATTGGGTTCCAGCTTGGCCCGCAGGTCGGCGACCGGCAGGTAGTAGGTGGGGTAGTGCGGGGACTCCCACACCAGCGTCGGAGTGACGGTGTCCGCGGCCAGGTGACCGCCGAGGTAGGCGCGTACCCGCTTGGCGCTCGGTTCGACGCGTACTCGGCCGCGCTGAGTCTCGGTCATACCTTCCGACGGTACGCCCGCCATGGAAGCGGCTGGCGGCGAAGCGGATTCGGGAAGCGGGCCGATGCGGGTCCAGCTCGGTTCCGGAGGCGATTTTCCCCGGCTGACCAGGCCCGATAGGGTGGGCTGGCAATTTATGGGCAACACAAGAAGGTGGCGGTCGGATGTCGGAACCGGTCGAGGCGCGCGTGACGGGGCCGGACGGCACGCTGACGGCGGGCATCGACGCCACGCCACCCGAGCCACAGGGGCTGCGCACCGGGCTCCGACGCCGCCACATGACCATGATCGGCATCGGCGGGGCGATCGGCGCGGGCCTGTTCGTGGGCAGCGGTTCGGTCCTCCAGACCGCCGGGCCCGCCGCCGTGCTGTCCTACGCGGCCGCCGGGCTGGTGGTGCTGGCCGTGCTGCGCGCCCTCGGGGAGATGGTGGTCGCCCGCCCGGTCGCCGGATCGATGGGGGAGTACGCGCGCCTGGCCATGGGCCCGTTCGCCGGATTCACCGTCGGGTGGCTGTACTGGTACCTCTACGTCATCCTGGTCGGCGCCGAGGCGGTGGCCGGGGCGGCCATCCTCGGCACCTGGGTCGACCTGGACCAGTGGGTGCTCTCGGCCGGACTGCTGATCATCATGACCGCCGTCAACCTGCTGTCGGTGAAGTCGTTCGGCGAGTTCGAGTTCTGGTTCGCCTCCATCAAGGTGGTGGCCATCGTCGGCTTCCTGGCGGTCGGGCTGGCCTGGGTCCTCGGGCTCTGGCCCGGGTCGCAGTCCGGATTCGGGAACCTCACCGGCCATGGCGGTTTCGCACCCAACGGGGTCACCGGCATCTTCTCGGCAATCGTGGTGGTGATGTTCGCGTTCGGCGGCACCGAGATCGTGACCGTCGCGGCCGCCGAGACCAAGGAACCGGCCAAGGCCGTCACCCGGGCCACCAACAGCGTGCTGTGGCGGGTGGGCCTGTTCTACGTGGCCTCGATCTTCCTGGTGGTCACGATCCTGCCGTGGAACGACGCCAAGGTGCTGACGAGCCCCTTCGTCAGCGCCCTCGAACACATCGGCATCCCCGCCGCGGGCACCATCATGCAGGTCGTCATCCTGACCGCGGTGCTGTCGGTGCTGAACTCGGCCATCTACGTCTCCTCCCGCATGCTCTATGTCCTCACCCGCGACGGCGACGCCCCCGCCGCCCTGGTGAAACTCAACAAGCGCGGCGTCCCCGCCCGGGCCGTCCTGCTCGGCACCATCGCCGCCTGGGGCGCGGTCATCGCCTCCTACGTCTCCCCGGACCAGGTCTTCACCTTCCTGGTGAACTCCATCGGCGTGGTGCTGGCCTTCGTCTACGTGGCGATCATGTTCTCCCAGCTCCGCCTGCGCGCCCGCCTCCGCCGCGAGGACCCCGCCGCTCTCACCTACCGCATGTGGGGCTACCCCTACATCAGCTGGGCCGTGATCATCGCCCTGTTCGCCGTCTTCGTCGCCATGGCCCGCAACCCCGACCAGCGCAACCAGCTCATCGCCTCCACCGTCAGCCTCCTGGCGGTCATGGCGATCTACCCCCTGCGCGCCAAATTCGGCCGCAAGAAGCCGGTCCGCGAGGTCGAGGTGCTGCACCACTGACCGCCCTGATTACTCCCCGGCGGGCTTGACCACGACCGCGGTGCCGTAGGCGGCGACCTCACTCATGGTGTTGGCAATCTCGTTGCAGTCGAAGCGCATGGCGATCACCGCATTCGCGCCGTAGGCCATCGCGTGCTGGCACATCCGCATGATCGCCTCGTGCCGAGACTGGTACAGCAGCTGCGTGTATTCGTGAATCTCGCCGCCGCCCAACGCCCGGAACCCCGCCGCGAAATTCGCGCCGAGACCCCGACTGCGCACGGTCAGCCCCGCGACCTCACCGATCACCCGGACGATCTCCTGACCCGGCACATCGTTCATGGTGGACACCAGGATCGGGAACTGCGGAGCCGGAGCCTGCTGCGGCTGGCCCTGCTGCGGGTAGGGGGCCTGGCCCTGCGGGGGATACGACTGCTGGCCGGGACCCTGCTGCGGGTACTGCTGCTGATAGGGCTGCTGCGGCGGCATGGGTTGGTTCATGAGCGGGATCGTACGGGGCGGAATCGACCGCGGGCGGCATCCAGGTGAACGGGCCGCGGACGGCGAACGGCCCGTGCGCGGTG
>NZ_JBHWHH010000219.1:0-10717 GCF_042732555.1 Nocardia sp. NPDC059764 | reverse complement strand
CGGGTACAGCGGTCGGGTACCCCGCCGAATCGGCTATTGCGGTAGAGGCACGGGTGGTGGTACATGCTGCCACCGGCCGCTGTGTGCAGTAGCGTCGGTGGAGGTTCGTGAACGACTCGATAGGAGACGACGACATGGCTTACCCGACCGGGGGCTCGGGATACAACGCGCCCCAGCCGACGCCTTCCTCCGGATCCGGATTCGGCGCGGGCGCTCCCGCGGCCGGTTCGGGTGCAGCGCCTGTCGCGGGCGGCACGCCCGGCGCGGGCAAGGGCCTGCCCTTCTTCCTGACCGTCGGCGTCGCCGCGCTCGGCGTCCTCAACTTCCTGCTGGGCTTCGCGCCCTACGTCGGCACCAAGGCCGTCGAGATCGGCAACACCCGCGTCGGCGGTGACACCACCTTCAGCCTGTTCGAGAGCGCGGGCTCCGCGGCGCTGGTGACGATCCTGCTGATCGCGGGCCTGGTGGCCGGGCTGTCGCTGCTGCCCAAGCAGACGGGCAACACCGGCCTGGTGGCCGCGGCCTCGCTGGGCGCGTTCCTGGGGATCCTGTTCGGCTCCTTCAACCTCGGCGACAGCATGACGCTGAAGTGGGGCGGCTGGGTGATCCTGTTCCTGTCGTTCGTGCAGGCCGTGGTGGCCGGGCTGGCGCTGCTGTTCGAGGCCGGCATCGTGAAGGCGCCGGAGCCGAAACCGGCCGCGCCGCAGGGTGGTTACGGTCAGCAGCCGCAGCAGCCGTTCAGCCAGACCGGTCCGCAGTCCTACCAGCAGCCGTCGTTCGGCCAGCAGGGCGGCTACGGCCAGCAGCCGCAGCCGTCGTTCGGCCAGCCCGCCCAGCCCGCCTACGGTCAGCAGCCGTCGTACGGCCAGCAGGCCGGGTACGGTCAGCAGCCCGCGGGGTACGGCACCGGTTCGCAGCCGACCTACGGTCAGCAGCAGCCCGGGTACGGTCAGCAGCCGCAGCAGTCCTTCGGCCAGCAGCCGTCCTACGGCGCGCCGCAGCAGCCCGCGGGCAGCGCGGACGCGACCCAGCACTTCGGCGGTCAGCAGCAGCAGCGCCCGGCGCAGCCGTTCGGTGGCGAGCAGGCGGCCGATCCGGCCGCGGACGCCACCCGCGCCTTCCGTCCGGGCCAGGACGACAAGTAGTTCCGCGTCAAAGGTGCGGCCTCCGGTATCCGACCGGGGGCCGTTCTCTTTGCCCGCGCGCCGCTCCCCGGCGCGCCTGACCCTACGGTTTCCGAGATGCTGCCACGCTGGTTGTCCATGAGTGCCCCGAGAACTGCCCTGGCTCGCCTGAGCGACCCCGACCTGCGGGCGCCGCGGCGGCCGCAGGCACAGCGGGGCGGGGGCGACGGCGGGGGATTCGGTTCGCTCACCCCGGAATTCGCGCGGGTCCTGATGCTGGTGGCGGCGCGGGCTTCGGCCATCACGCTGCTGATCATCTTCATCCTGGTGTACGCCACGCTGTTCGCGGCCGGCGGCGGCATGGGCGGCTCGTCCGGGGCGATCGCCGCGAGCTGGCTTGCGGTGCATCAGGTTCCGCTGGTCATCGGCAAGACCGGGATCGGCCTGTGGCCGCTGCTGCCGACCCTCCTGATGGTGTGGCTGGTGGCCCGCGACAGTGCCCAGGCCGCCGACTCCGACCGCGAGATCCGTGATCTGGGCTGGGTGCTGGGCGCGGCCGTGGGCGGTCCGCTGCTGATCACCGCGGTCTGCCTGGCGGTGGCCGAGGACGCGGCGGCCCTGGTGCCGTTGCAGCCGCCGGACACCCTGGCCGCGTTCGCCTGGGTGGCCTGGCTGAACCTGCTGGCCGCCATGGCCGGTATCGGGTCGCGCCGCTGGCGCGAGTTCGCGGAGCTGCTGCCGATTCCGCTGCCGGACTGGGTGGTTCCCGGCGCCCGGGCGGGTGCGCTGGCCGCGGGCCGGCTGCTGGCCGCCGCGGCCGTGCTGACCGTGGTGTCGTTCCTGGCGCACTGGTCCCGGATCGGCGACACCTATCACGCCGCCGCCGGAACCGTCTCCGGCGCAGTGGGTTTGACGCTGCTGTCGCTGGCCTACCTGCCGAATTTCGCGGTCGACGGGATGAGCCTGCTGGTCGGTGGGCAGGTCGGGATCGGCCCGGGATCGTTGAGCCTGTTCGCGATCGACGGCGCGCCGGTGCCCGCGGTGCCGGTGGCGGCCGCGGTGCCGTCGGGTCCGGTGGCGCTGTGGTGGCTGGTGCTCTTGCTGGCGCCCGCGGCGATCGGCGTGCTGTCGGGACTGGAATGCGGTCGCACCTCCCGGGATCGGGCGACCGCGCCCTGGGCGACATTGACCGCCGCCGGGGTCGCGGCCGTGGCCATGGCGCTGTTGGGCGCGCTGGCCGGTGGCGAGCTCGGGACCTTCGGCCGGATCGGCCCGACCGCGCTGAGCGCGGTGCTGGTGTTCGTGTGGTTCGCGGTCGCCGGATACGTGGGCCTGCTCGGCGCGCGCTGGTTCGGCGGCCCGGCCGCGGCGCCCGCCGTCGCGAACGACGAGTACGCGGACGGCGAGTACGACGACTACGCGGATGACGGCTACCGGTACGCGGACGACGAGTACGAGGACGACTACGCCGACGACGACTACGCCGAAGGCGAGTATGCCGACGACGACTACGACGACGCGTACGACGACTACGACGACGAACTCGGCGAGGAGGCCCCCGCCCCCGCCGCCGCGTCCGACGCCGGCCACCACGCCGAGAGCGGCTGGTACGACGACGAGGATCTCGACGGCGCTCTGGACGCCGAACTGGTCGACGACCAGGACGACGACAGGCCCGGCGCCGGTGTGAAATCCGCCGACAACCCCGACATCGTCGACGCGGAAGTGGTAGAGGGAGACCTGCCGGACAAGTAGCCGGTGCACGGTCGTTAGGCTGTTGGTCGGCGGATAGCTTCCCGCTGTCCCTTCCCCGCCCCGATCGACAGGGAGTAGTGCGCTGACGTCCACGCCCGCCCCGATGTTGCCGCCGACCGCACCCGCGTCCGTCGTGGTGCTCGCCTCCGGCACCGGGTCCCTGCTGCGTTCCCTGTTGGAAGCGACCCGGCAGCCGGGCTACCCGGCGCAGGTGGTCGCCGTGGGCGTGGATCGCGACTGCGCCGCTCTGGAGCACGCCGAGGCGTTCGACGTCTCGTCGTTCAAGGTCGCGCTGGGCGAGTTCGCCGATCGCGCCGAATGGGATCGGGCACTGACCGAGATCGTGGCCGCCTTCGCACCCGATCTGGTGGTGTCGGCGGGCTTCATGAAGATCCTGGGCCCGGCTTTCATGGACCGTTTCGGCGGTCGCATCATCAACACCCATCCCGCGCTGCTGCCCGCGTTCCCGGGTGCGCACGGGGTGCGGGACGCGCTCGCCTACGGCGTGCGGGTGACCGGTTCGACCGTGCACCTGGTCGATTCGGGCGTCGACACCGGGCCGATCCTGGCGCAGGAGGCGGTCACCGTGCTGCCCGATGACGACGAGGCGACCCTGCACGAGCGCATCAAGGTCGTGGAGCGCCGGCTGCTGGCGGAGACCGTCGCCGCCGTCGCTACCCGAGGCATTGTCTCCGATGGACGAAAGGCAGTTATCCCAGATGAGCGAGTTCTCCGGTGAGTGAACGCAAGCCGATCAAGCGGGCCCTCGTAAGCGTCTACGACAAGACCGGCCTCATTGGCCTGGCCCAAGGTCTGCACCAGGCGGGCGTGGAGCTGGTCTCCACCGGTTCGACCGCCGGCAAGATCGCCGACGCCGGCATTCCGGTCACCAAAGTCGAAGACCTGACCGGTTTCCCGGAGACCCTGGACGGCCGGGTCAAGACGCTGCACCCCCGCGTGCACGCCGGCATCCTGGCCGACACCCGCAAGGAAGAGCACGTCGACCAGCTGGTCGAGCTCGGTGTCGAGGCCTTCCAGCTCGTCGTGGTGAACCTGTACCCGTTCACCCAGACCGTGGCCTCGGGCGCGAGTGTCGACGAGTGCGTGGAGCAGATCGACATCGGCGGTCCGTCCATGGTGCGCGCCGCCGCCAAGAACCACCCGTCGGTCGCGGTGGTCGTCAACACCGGTGACTACGCCGAGGTGATCGCCGCCGTGGCGCAGGGTGGTTTCACCCTCGCCGAGCGGACCGCCCTGGCCGCCAAGGCTTTCCAGCACACCGCCACCTACGATGTGGCCGTCGCCGGCTGGATGACCAGTGTCGCGGTTCCGGCGGTGGCGCCGGAATCCGCTGCCGCGCAGCAGTTCCCGGAGTGGATCGGCGGCACCTGGCAGCGCGAGGACGTGCTGCGCTACGGCGAGAACCCGCATCAGGCGGCCGCGCTGTACACCAGCCAGGGCGGCCCGCGCGGGCTGGCGCAGGCGCAGCAGTTGCACGGCAAGGAGATGTCGTACAACAACTACACCGACGCGGACGCCGCCTGGCGCGCCGCCTACGACTTCGACGCCCCGGCCGTGGCGGTCATCAAGCACGCCAACCCGTGCGGCATCGCGGTCGGCGCGGACATCGCCGAGGCGCACCGCAAGGCGCACGCCACCGACCCGGTCTCGGCGTACGGCGGCGTGATCGCGGCCAACCGTGAGGTTTCGGTCGAGATGGCCGAGCAGGTCGCCGAGATCTTCACCGAGGTCGTGGTGGCCCCGTCCTACGCCGACGGCGCGGTGGAGGTGCTGGCGCGCAAGAAGAACGTGCGCGTGCTGGTGGCCGATCCGGCCCAGCGCGAGGGCGCGGAGCTGCGTCCGGTCAGCGGCGGCGTGCTGCTGCAGGACCGCGACATCCTCGACGCCGAGGGTGACAGCGCCGCCAACTGGACCCTCGCGGCGGGCGAGGCGGCCGACGAGGCCACCCTGCGTGACCTCGAATTCGCTTGGCGCGCTTGCCGTGCCGTGAAGTCCAACGCCATCCTGCTGGCCGACGACGGCGCGGCCGTGGGCGTCGGCATGGGTCAGGTCAACCGGGTCGACTCCTGCAAGCTGGCGGTGGAGCGGGCGGGCGAGCGGGCCAAGGGTTCGGTGGCCGCGTCCGACGCGTTCTTCCCGTTCTCGGACGGCCCGCAGATCCTGGTGGCGGCGGGCGTGCGCGCCATCGTGCACCCGGGCGGTTCCATCCGCGACAAGGACACCATCGACCTGTGCCGTGAGGCCGGAGTCACCTTGTACCTCACCGGGTCTCGCCACTTCGCGCACTGAGCGTGAGTCTGCGGTGACGCGGTAGCGGTACCACGAGATCGGGACAGGGCCCGGATCGCATATGCGGTCCGGGCCCTGTCGCGTCTGCGGGATCTACGTGGCGCTCAATACTTTCCGGTCGCCGAGCGGCGATTTCAGCTGCACCTCGAGGGTGCCGAAGACGGCGATCATGGTGCACATCCTGCCGACCGCGTCGGCGCGGGTGCCCGAGCGCAGGTCCACGGTGACGGTGGACGAGGTCTCCTTGACGCTGGCGTCCACGCCGTAGCACTCGGGGGACCCGGTCTGGAAGTTGACGGCGATCTTGTCGGGGGCGACGCGGGTCCAGCTGTCGAACGGAATGCCGTGCGGGCTCACGATAGTCGGGTCGGCGGTGAACTCACGTCCGGTCTGTCCGTTCGTGGCTTCGGTGGGCGTGGCGGCGGTGGTGGTCGCGCCGGTGCTGCTGGAGGTGGTGCCGCCGCTGTCGCCGGAGCTCCCGCAGGCGGTGAGGCCGATCCCGATGAGAGTGGCTGCGGCGGCAGCGATCAGGCGGCGTGCCCGTGTCCCGTACATGGCTGACACCCTAATGTCCCGCGACCGTAGGACCGGTCCGGAGCGCCGTGTAAGCCCAGTCGGCGAATTTCTGGCGAAGACACGCCGAAATCTTCGCAGAACCGGCGCGTAACGATGCGGTGACGGGGGCGGAGTCGGTACTGTCGTCCCCAGATGTGCGAATGCAGTTCCGCGACATCGTCTTATCTCATGTTCCCCCCTCCCGAAAGGACGCACCGTGGGCGACTCGTTGAAGGTTGGCGAAGAACTCGGTCGTGGTCAGTCGCTGCAAGGCGGCGCGTACACCCTGACCCTGCAAGATGATGGCAACCTGGTGCTGTCCGACCCGAGCGGCAAGGTCGAATGGGCTTCCGGCACCAACGGTCAGGGCGTCGTGAAGGCGATCCTGCAGGATGACGGCAACTTCGTCCTCTACAAGGAGGACGGCGCCGCCTGGTCCACCGAGACCAATGGCAAGAGCGCGGACCGCCTGGTCGTGCAGGCCGACCGCAATGTCGTGCTGTACGGCTCCGACGGCGGCTCGCTGTGGTCGTCGGGCACCAACACCGACAACCCGCTCCCCGCTCCGGAGCCGGTCCAGGCCCAGGCCCAGGCCGCCGCGGTCGAGGACGTCCCCCCGCCGCCCGCCGCCCAGACCTACACCGTCGAGCCGGGTGACACCCTGTGGGCCATCGCCGAGCGCTTCTACGGCGACGGCAACCGCTACCAGGAGATCGCCAACGCCTCCGGTGTCGACAACCCGGACCTGATTCAGCCCGGCCAGGTGCTGACCATCCCGTAATCGCGGCGCTGCCACGACATACGTGAAAAGAGGCCCCCGAGTGCGGATGCACCCGGGGGCCTTGTTCGCGCTGTTGGGGTTTCAGGGGCGAATGCCCCTGAGAGCGCCGAGAGTTGTTTCAACTCTTGGGCTTTCGCCCCGCGGGGGTCGCGAGCTACCGGCTCGTGAATGGCAGCAAGGCCATTTCGCGCGCGTTCTTCACGGCCACCGCCACCTGGCGCTGCTGCTGCGGGGTCAGTCCCGTGACGCGGCGGCTGCGGATCTTGCCGCGGTCGGAGATGAACGTGCGGAGCAGGTTCACGTCCTTGTAGTCGACGGTCTCGACGCCGGCCGCGATGAGGGGGTTCTTCTTCGGGCGGCGGGCTTGCTCGGCCCGCATCTTCTTCGACGGTGCTCGCTTCAGTGCCATGTCAGCGGTTCCTCACTCACGAATCGTGGATGCTTACCAGCTCGATTTGTGCACACCGGGCAGCTCTCCTCGATGGGCCATCGCGCGAACGCGCACGCGCGAGAGGCCGAACTTGCGGAGATGGCCACGCGGGCGTCCGTCCGCGGCGTCCCGATTGCGCAATCGTACCGGACTGGCATCGCGCGGCAGTTTCTGTAAGGCGGTCTGTGCGGCCACCCGGTCGGCGTGGTCGGTGGTCGGTTTGCGGATGATCTCCTTCAGTTCCGCGCGACGTTCGGCCCAGCGTTCCACGATCAGTTTGCGGTGCTCGTTCTTGGCGATCTTGGACTTCTTCGCCATGTCACCGGTCCTCGCGGAAGTCGACGTGCTTGCGGACGACCGGGTCGTACTTCCTGAGGATCATGCGATCGGGGTCGTTGCGCCGGTTCTTGCGAGTGACGTAGGTGTAGCCGGTCCCGGCCGTGGACTTCAGTTTGATGACGGGCCGGATATCGGTCGACTTCGATGCCATCTTCTCCCTCTCAGATCTTCTGGCCGCTCGCGCGCAGCCGGGCGACGACCGCCTCGATGCCGTCGCGGTCGATGGTCTTGATGCCCTTGGCGGAGACGGTCAGCGTGATGCGCCGGTCCTCGCTGGGCAGGTAGTAGGTCTTGCGCTGGATATTGGGGTCCCAGCGCCGGTTCGTCCGCTTGTGCGAGTGCGACACGGACTTGCCGAAGCCCGGCTTGCGGCCGGTGACCTGGCAGATGGCCGACATGAGCACTCCCTTCCAGAGTTCAATGGTTATGACAACCGTTTTCGACAACGAGCGTATTCCACGGTACCGTCACTCCTCGGTAATTGAAAATCATTGTCGAAAGGGGGACCGGTGGCGTCCCAACGCAAGCCTGTGCTCGTCCTCGCGGGACTCCCCGGACGCGCGGCCGACGGCGTCGAACGGGCGGCCCGCCTGCTGGGCGAGAAGCCGGGCACCGTCGTGGTGCGGCACGATCTGAGCGAGCTGCGCCAGGGTGTCGTGCGCCGGATCGTCCGCGTCGACGGCCGCGAGACCGTCGCCGTGCTGGAACTCGCACACGGCTGCGTCTCCTGCACACTGCGCGCCGATCTGCTGCCCTACCTGTGCCAGCTGGCCGAACGGGATTCGGTGCGGCGCATCGTCCTCGCGCTGGACCCGGCCTTCGAGGCCGAAGCGGTGTGCCAGGCCATCGATGACGTGGTGGTCACCGGTGTGGTCGGTCGCGTCGACGGACCGGCCGGCCGCTCCGTGCGGATCGATTCCGTGCTGACCTGCATCGACGCGCGCGACTGGCTGGCGGACGCGACCGGCGACGAGACGCTCGCCGAGCGCGGCCACGCCACCGTCGAGGACGAGCGCACCGTGGCCCAGCTGGCCGTCGGGCAGGCCGAATTCGCCGATGCCCTCCTGGTTTTCGATTCCGGAGCCGATCTGGTGGACCGCGAGCGCACGAGCGCGGTGCTGGCCAGGCTGGTCCCGCGGGCGCCGATCGGGTGGGTGGCCGAGCCCGCCGCGCTGGATGTCGACGATCTGACCTGGCTGCTGCGCCGGGTACCGGTCGACGCGCGCCGGGGCGCACCCTTCGATCCGCACGCCTCGTTGCTCGCCGGTGCGCCTCCGCTGGAGCCGGATTGCGGTGTGGCACTGGTCGAATTCGCCACCGACCGGCCCTTTCATCCCGATCGACTGCATACGGCCATCGACGTGCTACTGGACGGTGTGGTGAGCGCGCGCGGCCGGGCGTGGCTGGCGACGCAGCCCGACGAGGTGGTGTGGCTGGAATCGGCGGGCGGTGGGCTGCGGGTCGGCGGCGCCGGAAAGTGGCTGGCGGCCATGACGTCCCGCGAACTGGACGAGGTGGACCCGGAGCGCCGCGCGCTGGCGTCGCTGCGCTGGCACGAGCACTTCGGCGACCGCCACACCTCGCTGGTGATCCTGGTCGCCGACGCCGATCCCGAGGAGATCCGGCACGCGCTGCACTGGGCGCTGGTGGACGAGGACGAACTGCGTCAGGTGCGGTTCGCCCCGGAGCGGGTCGCGCTGTGGGCCGACCCGTTCGGCGACCAGCACGAGGAGCCGTGCGACACCCGGCCCGACGATGCGCGCGTGCGCAATCAGACTTCGACAACAGGTGAGGAGAACCGATAATGGCCGTTCCGAAGCGCAGGATGTCCCGCGCGAACACCCACAGCCGCCGCTCGCAGTGGAAGGCGAGCCCGCCGGATCTGGTGCCGGTCACGGTAGGGGGAGTGGTGCGCATGGTGCCGCGGAGGCTGCTGCGAGCCGTCGAACGCGGACTGATCGATCCCGGGAAACTCTGACCATCGGTCCCGGGAAACGCTGAGTCTCAGGGAAACCGCGGGTCGTGGGGGTTCGGGGGCTTGGCCCCCCGAACCTCCCCACTGCTGCGGGTCCGGGTTTCCCGGGGGCCCGTCAGCCCTCCTTCGCGGCCAGGTCCACCAGGGTGGCGGCGAGACGGAAGTACTTGTTCTTGCCGAGTTCGGCGATGGTCTTCACACCGAGCGCCTCGAGCAGCTGGACGTCGTGCTTCTCGGTGAGTCCGGCGAGCGCCGACGGCGGCGCGGCCAGGATGTCGTCGAGAGACTTGGATTCGTAGGCCTTGTCGAGTACCACGTTGACGGCCACGAGAGCCTCCTTACGTCTGGAACTGGAACAAGAGAACGGACGAGCCCGACAATAGCGTTGAAGTTGCTGTCCCACCAGTGATCTGCTCGGGTGTTGCGGAGGCCCGGTCACGGGTGGACTTTTCGCGAGGGTGTGAAAAAGTCTTCCTAAAGTTGTGAAGTCGTGGCCTGGTGACGGTATTCTCGTGCCTTGAGGGCGGGTTCTTCTGATTACAGGAGAACCCGCTCATCGCCACTTCAGAGGCCGTTTCGGGTTCTTCCCCCGACGGAGAGAATCCGACAATTCGCCCAATCTAACTGTCGGATACGGCTTTCGGCACCGCACTCGCCGAGGCCGATCCATTCGCGGCCTTATCACCGGAATATCCGTTCGGTCCGGTTCCCCAGCCCGGCAAGGGCACATCCGGCAGCAACTGCTCGAGCTTTGCCAGCTGATCGGCGAACGCGGTGGCCGGACCCTCGACGAGCGAGAACGGGAAGGGCCAGTGTCCCTTGCCCGCCACCCGCGCCAGTTCCTCCTTCAACTCGGCGGTGGTGGCTTCGAGTTCGCTGATCTCGGTGCGCAGTTCGTCGATCCGCGTGAGCGCGGCCGCCAGCCCGTCCACCACCGTCCGGTTGCGGCCCTGGGCATCGGTGCCCAGCTGCGGCCAGCCGTTGAGGCCGGGCCCGCGCAGCTGGATCTGGATGTCGTGCAATGCCGCGTCCTGTTCGGGTGTCAAGTCGGGTTCCTCCGTTTCCACATCCCACTGGCCGAAATCGATTCGGTCGGTTTGGTTCACATCGCATTCCACGCCGTCGACGATCACCTGCTCGCCGTTCTGGTAGATCGCGATCCGCGGATCCACCCGACCGCCCGACCAGGCCACCGTCTGCCACGCCCAGGTCGCCGTCCCGGCGTCCAGTGCCCGGCTCACCGGCCAATACCCGCCGTAGATACCGACATTCGAGCGTCCCAGGACGCTCGCCGCGCCGTCCAGATAGGCGTCGATCGGCACCTGCTGCTGCGGGGTGGCGTCGAAATCCGCGGAGAAGTAGATCGGCCGATCCGCCCGCCCGCCGCAGCGCAGCATCTGCGCCAGCGCGGCGCGCGCGTCGGTGACGCCCGCGCCGTAGCCGTCCAG
>NZ_JBHWHH010000218.1:0-10760 GCF_042732555.1 Nocardia sp. NPDC059764 | reverse complement strand
GACGGAAATGGGTTGTGCACCCGACCGCCGATCGGGTGCCCAACACTGACGGCTCCCAGCCGCCCGCTGAAGTCGCGGAGAGGCGGGGGAGCTAGCCGGTGAACGGATTCCGGCGCTTGATCAGATTCTTGTACAGCGAGCCCTGAATGGTTTCGCGGACCTGATCGGTGATTTCGAACATCGTCATCGGATCATCGGCGTCCGCGGGCTCGTATCCGGCCGTGGAAATCGGCTCGCCGAATTGGATGTACCACTTCGACGGGAACGGAATCGCGCCGAGCGGACCCAGATGCGGAAACAGCGGCGTCACAGGGAAATACGGAATACCGAGCAGCCGCGCCAAAGGCTTGATATCGGCCAGCTTCGGATAGATCTCCTCCGAACCCACGATCGAGCATGGAATGATCGGCACCCCGGTGCGCACCGCCGCCGACACGAAACCGCCACGGCCGAAACGCTGCAACTTGTAGCGGTCCGAATACGGCTTGCCGACACCCTTGTAACCCTCGGGGAAAACACCCGCGACTTCGCCCGCACGCAAAAGCCTTTCGGCGTCCGCGGGGCAGGCCAGGGTGTGCCCGGCCTTGCGGGCCAGCCCGCCCAGCAGCGGCGTCTCGAAGATCAGGTCGGCGGCCAGCAGGCGCAGCGCGCGCTGCTTGGGGTGCCGGTCGTGCACGGCCAGCTGCAGCATCAGCCCGTCCAGCGGCACCGTGCCCGCGTGGTTGGCCACGATCAGCGCGCCGCCCACCTCGGGGATGTTCTCGATACCCGACACCTCGACCCGGAACCACAGGTCCGACAGCGGCCGCAGCATCGGCAGGATCACCGATTCCAACAGGTGCTCGTCCAGGCCGAACTCGTCGACCTGGTAGTCGCCGGTGAGGCGGCGGCGGGCGAAGTCGGCCGTGTAGCGGACCCCGTCGGCCACGGTTCCCCGGATCATCTCCCCCAGCGACTTGGGCTGCCGCGCTTCGGCCTCGGCGAGCCGATCGGTCAGCGAGGTCACCGGGGTGAGCGCCGGTTCCCCCGCCGGCCACACCCGAGACGGGCGACTGTGCCGCGCCTCGAAGTCCACGTCGTGAAGTCGAATCACCTTCGCTACATCACTCATTGGTGCGCTCCCGTCCCGGCCCCGAGCAGGCCGAGAAGCTTGTTCTCTGCGGCGTCGATCCACGCGGGATCGATCACGGGCCGCAACGCTGCGCCCCCTATGAAGTCGTCGAAGGCCTGCACCGTGGTCCAGCGCGGACCGAAGCCCAGTTCGGTCCGCATCCGGGTGGTGTCCAGGCCACAGCCGAAATGGAAATAGTCGATCTGCTCGGCGGTGAACTCCCGCATCACCGGGCCCATCACGGTGCGCCCGATACTGCGGAACACCGAGTACGGGACCGGGAGTTCGACCCGCCCGGCCCGTCGGATCGCCTGGGACAGCGCCATCGCGCCGTCCCCAGCCACATTGTAGGTGCCGCCGGGGGCCGTCATGGCCCCGTGCACCAGGGCGGCGATGGCGTCCTCCTCGTGCAGCAGCTGCATGCGCGGATCCCGGCCCAGAATGGTCGGCGTGATCGGCGAGCGGAAATACTGCACACCCCGCTTGGCCAGCTGCGGGCCCACGATCGGCGGGAACCGCAGGATGGCCGCCGAGATGTCGGGCCGCCGCCGGGCCAGCCCGCGCACGAAACCCTCCACCTCGATCATGTCCCGCGCGAACCAGCCGCGCGGCGGCGTGCGGGCGCTCATCTCCTCGGTGAACTTCACCGGGTCCTTGGCGCTGCACCCGTAGACGGCGGAGGAGGAACGCACCACCACCCGCCGCACGCTGGAAGCCTTGCGGCACACGGCGAACAGCTGCATGGCGCCCAGGACGTTCATGTCCTTCATGGCGGCGCGGCCGCCACCCGAGGGCGGGCGCGAGAGCGCGGCGGGATGCACCACCGTATCGACCTGATTGCCGTCGATAACCTTGCGGATCAAGGGATTACGAATATCGGCGCGCACGAATTCGGCGCGGCCCATACGGCGCAGCAGCTCACGGCTGGGCTGTTTGGCGTCCACGGCAATGATGCGTTCGACGGCCGGGTCGGCCGCCAACCGGGCCACCACATTGCCGCCGAAGAACCGGCTCGCGCCGGTCACCATCACTACCTTGGGCGGTTGCCCGTCCCGAGTCCCTGCCACTCCGGATCCCACCTGGCCCCCATGCCTTGAATTGTCATCGGGCGTTTTCCCGCTCCCAGGGTAACCGGCGAGTAGGGGGCATTCGAAGGGTATTAACCAGGATCTAACGATGAGTTCGCTCACCCGTGAAGAACGAAAGCCCGCCACCGACGGTGACGGGCTTCCAGCTACGACGCAGCGGCTTACTTGCCGAGTTTTCTGCGCTGCACGCGCGTGCGGCGAAGCAGCTTGCGGTGCTTCTTCTTCGACATGCGCTTGCGGCGCTTCTTGATCACAGAACCCATAGGGTTGTTCCTCGCGTTCTCTCGGGTCATCCCCGCTTCCGCGGGGTGCACACTGTCTGACCCTGCACAGTCCCTACCCGATACGGGCCGAGATGGACCCGGCGGCACCACCGGCACGTACAGGATGCCGGTCCATGCTACCGGGCCACTCTCGGGCGAACGAAACGGGTGGGGCCGATCGGTTATCGGGCCGTACTACCCCGCATCGAAGTAGGACGTCTCCAGATAGTCGTGCACCGCCTTGGCGTGCACCCGGAAGGAACGCCCCACCCGCACCGCGGGCAGCTCTCCCGAATGCACCAACCGGTACACCGTCATTTTGGAAACCCGCATCAGATTCGCGACCTCGGCAACGGTGAGGAACTGCGTTCCCCCTCCGATGACGGATCCCGCGGTGATTGGGCTGTTTCCGGACCTCGCTTGGCTGTTTCCAGACATCATTGCGCCACTGACCTCCGGCACGTCCGCGCCGCCGGCTTCCCCACCGGCGGAACAGACACGCACGTGCTCCTTGAAGCTTAGCGGGACCAGTGGGATTGCTGCGACGGGTGTGAGAAATCAGCCTTTGCTGTGGCGAGTCGGCCTACGGCAGCAAACTAGCAACCGAGCAGTATTGGAAAGTGGGGAGCACACTCACCCACTCTCAACGTTAGTCCGCGATCGCGCCGAGTTCGGCGGAACGGCGTTTTGCGGCGTGCAACGCATCGTGGAAAGCCGATCGCACCGCGCCCCGCTCCAACTCCCGCAGGCCCGCCGCGGTGGTCCCCGCGGGCGAGGTGACGGCCGCGCGCAATTCCACGGCAGACTGACCCGACTCCTCCAGCAGCGCGGCCGAACCGAGCAGCGTCTGCGTCACCAACTGGGTGGCCACGTCGCGGGTCAGGCCCAGGCCCACCGCGCCGTCGATCATCGCCTCGACGATCAGGAAGAAGTACGCCGGACCCGAACCGGACACCGCGGTGACGGCGTCCATCTGCGCCTCGGAGACGGTCACCGCCTTGCCCACCGACTCCAGCATCTCGGTGACCAGGCCCAGCTGCTCCTTGCGGGCGTAGCGGCCGGGAGCGATGGCGCTCATGCCCTGGCCGACCAGCATCGGGGTGTTCGACATGACCCGCACGACCGGGAAGCCGGCGGGCAGCTTGGACTCCATGCGCGCGGTGGTCACCCCGGCCGCCAGCGACACCAGCACCTGATCGTGGTCGGCCGCGCCGAGCTCGGCCTTGCCCAGCTCGATCAGGACCGCGTCCACATCGTTGGGCTTCACCGCGATCACGATGAGGTCGGCCAACTTGCCGGCATCGGCGATGTCGTCGGTGGCGCGGATCCCGAACCGGTCCGCCAGCGCCTCGGCGCGCGCCGGCACCGGCTCGACCACCACCAGATCCTTGTTCGCCTGTCCGGACTCGAGCAGGCCCGCGATCAGCGCCTCCCCGATCCGACCCCCACCGATTACCGCAATCCTCGTCATAGCTCTCAAGGCTAGCGGGGCAGGCGATTACCTCGGCTGGGGGATCAAGGCCAGCTGGCGGCTCTGCGCCACGATCGCGCCCGTGGAGTCGATGACGAGTTGGTCCTCGTCGAACATGCGGTTGCCGACCTCGCGGGCGTGCGCGATGACGCGCAGCCAGCCCGGTGCCGGGCGGCGGCGCAGGTACGTGGTGAGCTGGACCGTGGGGGCCCAGCCGAAGTGGCCGAGGTTCATCGGGACCGGCGGGCTCATGTCGGCGGACATGAGGGCGAAGAAGGCGGACACGTCCGGGTCCTGCTCGTCGCCCGCGAAGGGGCGGATCCACAGGCGCAGACGGGGTTCGGATTTCTCCCCGGCGAGGAAGCGGGCCCAGGTCGGATCGAGGGCGACCGAGGAGCCCCGGGCCACGTGCACGATCTTGCCCATGGGATTGCGGTCGTCGTAGAAGAGCGCGTCGGCGGGCGGTTCCGCGGACATGTCGCCGACGTGGTCGGCGGCGTACTGCGGTTCCCCGTCGTCAAGGTGGCTGAACGTGAGGGCGGTGTGCACCAGGGTGCGGCCGTCCTGGATCAGGCTCGCGTCGACGAGGCCGATCTGGCGGCCCAGCTTGCGGGTGCGGACCTCGTACTCGACCGCACCGGGGACGGGCGCGCCGAGGAAGTCGGTGCTGGCCGAGATCGGGAACATGGCGGCCTGTTCGGGGGCCGTGCGGCGCAGCCATTCGGTGGCCGCGGCGGCGCTGCCCGCGACCATGGTGCCGCCGTGCAGTTTGTCGCCGATGGTCCAGGTGGGCTCGATGGATCCCGCGAAGCGGCCGACGCCGGGGGTGGTCGCGTCGAGGTCGGTCAGCGTGCAGACGCGACTGAACGGCGCGTCGGCCAATTCGCTCGTCGACGCCGGGTCGACGGTCAGCTCCGTGGTCATCCGCTGTCCTTCCGCTGGGTTTTGTACAGCGTAAACGGACCCGGTGAGAATTCCGGACGGGTCGTGGGATGAATCACCCCGGCAACCGGGCCGAATGAGAAACTCAGCCGCGATGCGCGGCCGTCGGCTCCGGCGTCGGCGCGGGCGAGAATCCGTTCAGATGTTCCCGGGCGAAGGACAGCGCCCGATCCAGCATGGCCGCCCGATCCATCGTGGTGCGGGCCATCTGGGTGTTGACCTCGACGACCGCCTGACCGTCGAAACCGTTGCGCATCAACATGTCACAGAGTTCGGCCACCGGCTGGGTGCCCTCCCCCGGGATCAGGTGCTCGTCGGTGGCGGCGCCGCGGCCGTCGGCGAGATGCAGATGGGTCAGGCCCGAGCCCATGCGCTGCGCCAGCACCAGCGGATCCACGCCCGCAGTCGCGGTGTGCGAGGTGTCCAGGGTGTAGTGGCTGTAGCCGGTCTCGGTCGGGTCGTAGGAGGGGCTGAACGTGGTGATGGACGGCCCCGGCCCGCCGCGGCGGCGCAGCCGGTCGATCGAGCTGCCGCGCAGCAGGGTGTCGGCGCGCATCGGGAACATGTTCTCCACCGCGACCGCCACCGGCGACGAATTCTCCAGTTCCGCAACCTGTTTCGCGAAGCCCTCGGCGTAGCGACGCTGCCAGCGGAACGGCGGGTGCACCACCACGGTGGCCGCGCCCAACGCCTCGGCGGTGTGCACGCTGCGGGTGAGTTTCGCGATCGGGTCCGACCCCCAGACCCGTTGCGAGATCAGCAGACACGGGGCGTGCACGGCCAGCACCGGCACGTCGTATTTGTGCGCGAAATGCTGCACGGTGGAAATAGACTGGCTGGCCGGTTCCGCCCAGACCATGAGTTCGACACCGTCGTAACCGAGTTCGGCCGCGTACCGGAACGCCGCCTCGGTGTTCTCCGGATACACCGACGCCGTCGACAGGCCGACCCGGACTTCCCCGCGCCCCGCCCGGCCCTCGGTGCTCGCCCCCTGCGCTTGCACGATATTCCCCACTGCCGCTCCCTGCTCAGTTCGTACTGAGTAGAAAGGCTAGCGGTCCGAGCGTCACGAAGACGCCTACGACGACGGCAATCACAGTGCTGAAAATGTCATCGGTGCGGCGCAGCACGCGCACCAGTGCGACCAGGCCGAGGATCACGACCATGGCCAGGGCCAGGGCCACCCATGGGAGCACTTCCCACATGCGTTCGAAGCCCTTGAACAGCAACATGCCCGCCACCGCGGCGCCCACGCTCTGGCCCGCGATCACCAGCCACTGCCGGCGGTGCTCGTCCTCGTCGGACCGGCCCGCCGATCGCGCGCCCGCGGCCCGCGACCGCGCGCCCGCAGCCCGCGACTGCACGGGCTCGCCGGCCGCACCGCGACCGGCCTTGCGGGTGAAGGCGCCCGCCTTCCGGGTGAGCGCGGAGAACCGCGCGCTCATCGACGACTCGGGCTCGTCGTCGTAGTCGTCGTAGTCGTCGTCGAGCGGCTCATAGAAGTCGGTGAGGTGGTCGTCGGGCTCGGGCTCCGGCGCCACCGCCCCGCGGCCCCGGGAACCGAAGCCGCGGCGTTTGCCCGCGTTTCGCGCATTCCGTTCGGCGCGCTCATCCTCACGCTGCTGGGCATCGCGCAGCAGATCTCCGGCGACCGACTGGCCCGACAGCAGCTGCTGATCGTCGTCGGCGAGCGAGGACCACGCGGCGGTCGGCACCGCGGCCTGATCGCCGCGGTCCGGTTCGGCGTCGGGTCCGGGCCGTCTTCGCGCCGACCACTCCGGCAGCCCGGTGGCCGCGCCGTGATCGACACCGCCGCGGCGATCCCCGAACGGCGGGGCGGGCTGCGGTTCGGGGGCCGGCTGCCGCTGCGACTGGGCCTCGGCGTGTCTGCGGGCCGAGCGCGACATCGGCGGGGCGGCGACGGCCTGCGGCGGTTCGAAGGCGGGGCGGTCCTGGTGCGGAGCGCGCGGTAGCGGCTCCGGCCCCGGCGTCGGCGACCACGCGGGGGCGGCCGGGTTGAACTGGGTGTGGTCCTCGAACGGCGGGCGGGCCACCGCCGGGTTCAACTGGGTGCGCGAGTCGCGCCCGGCGCGGGCGGCGATGTCGCGCATGGCGTCCGAGGCGGCGTCGCGGGTCGCGCCGTTGTCGCCCATGATGCCGCTGTCGCCACGGACGCCGCTGTCGGCCCGGTTGTCGCCGCGGAAGGGGCGCACCTCGTCGGTGGTGTCTTCCTCGGGGTCGTAGCGGCGGCGGCGACCGCCCTCGCGGGGTGCGGGCGGGGCGGGCGGTTCGGCGCCCAGGCCGTCGAGCGCGAAGTCGGAGTCCAGCGGATCGGGCTTGCGGCGGCGGCCGCCGGAGCGGGGCTCGACGGGGGCCGGGGCCGGGGTCTCGGTGGGGGGCCAGTCCAGACCGGCGGACCAGCCCTCGCCGGACGGCTCGGGTAGGGACGGCGGCTGCGGGGCGGGGGCCAGCGGGTCGTAGTACGAGATGGGCCCGGAGAGCGGCGAATAGGCGGGTTCGGGCTCGGCTACCGAATAGGACGAATAGTCCGGCGGGGGCGGGGCCGCGGGAGTGGAGAAGTCGGAGTAATTCGAGAAGTTCGAATAGTTGGAATAGTCCGATTCGGTGACAGCGGGCTCGGGCTCGGCGGCGGCTTCCTCATCCGGCGCGGCATGGGAGGACGATCCGGGCACGATCGGAATGTCACCGGTCAGTTCGGCGACGGAAATGCCCCGACCGCTTCGGCGTCTGCGCCCCCCACCGCTCGCGGAGCCGCCACTTTGCTGCCCGTTCCGCGCCAGTAGCTCGGCGACGGACAGCTGACTTGAATCCTCGGTCATCGAGACACCGTTTCGATCGGGCCCGCCAGGCCGCTGTCGGGGCCGCCGGCTATCGGTTCGCTATCAAGGTCGGTATCCAATTTGCGCAAGATCAATCCCTCTCGCAGCGCCCAGGGACAGATTTCGAGCGTGTCCAGGGACAGTGCCCGCATACTCGCCTCCGCGACCAGCGCACCGGCCACGAGTTGTTGTGACCGATCAGAACTCACGCCTTCCAATTCTGCCCGGTCGGCGGCTGTCATTCTCGATATGAACGCAATCAGCTGCCGCAGGCCGGAACTGGTCAGGGTACGCCGCACACGCGGTCCCGCAACAGAGGGGGCGGCGCCGGTCAGGCGGGCCAGCGAGCGGAAGGTCTTGGAGGTGCCGACGGCTAGATCCGGGCGGCCCACCTCGAGCAGTTGCTTGCTGGGCAGCACCAGCTCGGCGTCGAGCCAGTCGCGCAGCACCGCGACCCGGCGCTTGCCCGGCGGGTCATGGCGCAGCCAGTCCCGAGTGAGGCGGCCGGCGCCCAATTGCAGCGACAATGCCATATCCGGATCCTCGTCCGCGCCGTTGCTCATCTCGAGCGAGCCGCCGCCGATGTCGAGGTTCAGGATCCGGCCCGGGCTCCAGCCGTACCAGCGGCGGACGGCCAGGAAGGTGTGCCGGGCCTCGTCGACGCCGGAGAGCACCTGCAGCTTCACACCGGTCTCGGCGCGAACCCTGGCCAGCACCTCATCGGAGTTGGTGGCCTCGCGGACCGCGGAGGTGGCGAACGCCATCAGCTCCACGCAACCGGAAGTCTTTGCGATACTTGCGAATTCGGCTACCGTAGCGGTCAGCCGGGACGCCCCCGCGGAAGTGATCCGCCCCTGGTCGTCCATGCTCTCGGACAGGCGCAGGGCCGACTTCGTCGAACTCATCGGCATCGGGTGTCCACCACGATGCGCGTCCACCACGAGCAGGTGGACGGTATTGCTTCCCACATCGAGTACACCGAGCCGCACATGAACACGGTACTGGGTGAGTCAGGACTTCTGGCCAGGCGACTGAGCTGTTAGCGTTCCGCATTGTGACGACAGGGGCATCGGCGAGCGGACCGACCGGGCTGCGACCAGCGGCGAAGATCGACCCGACGCCCGAAGTGGAACTCGACTTCCCGCGCGAATGGATCGAATTCGTCGATCCAGCAAATGACGAGCATTTGATCGCGGCGGATCTGACCTGGCTGCTCTCGCGCTGGACCTGCGTTTTCGGCACGCCGGCGTGTCAGGGCATCATCGACGGCCGCGAGAACGACGGCTGCTGCTCGCACGGCGCGTTCCTCTCCGACGAGGAGGACGGCAAGAAGCTGCACAAGGCTGTGAAAATGCTCACACCCGAGGACTGGCAGCTGATGGGCGAGGCGACCGACGACCAGGGCCGCGTCCGCAAGAAGCTGTACCTGGAAGAGGACGACCTCGACGACGAGCCCGCGCTGCGCACCCGGCGGTTCGACGGCGCCTGCATCTTCCTCAATCGCCCCGGTTTCAGCGAGGGCATCGGCTGCGCGCTGCACACCATGGCGTTGCGCAAGGGACTGGAGCCGCTCACCGTGAAGCCGGAGGTGTGCTGGCAGTTGCCGATCCGCCGGACTCAGGAGTGGGTGGAACGCCCGGACGGGGTGGAGATCCTGCGCACCGCCATCGGTGAATACGATCGGCGCGGCTGGGGACCGGGCGGCCTGGACCTGAACTGGTACTGCACCGGTTCACCCGACGCGCACGTCGGCACCCGGCCGGTGTGGGAGGCCTACGCGCCCGAATTGATCGAGCTGATCGGCAAGCCCGCCTACGACGAGCTGGCCCACCACTGCCGGCGGCGACAGGGCCTGGGCATCATGGCGGTGCACCCGGCCACGGCCATCGCTCAGGAGAAGGCCGCCGACGCCCGCGCGGCCGCCGAGAACGGCGTGGCGACCAGCGCGAAGCCGGCGAAGAAGGCGCGGCCCGCGAAGGGGTAGCGGATTACTTGCCGGTAACTTTCTGAAAACTGAAAATTTCACATTGCTGCTCGCTTACTGTGCGTCCGGCCCCACCCCCCGGGCCGCAGCACAGGAGTACGCAAAGTGAGCACAATCCCCATGGGCGGCCGGCACCTCGGTGCCGGACTGTCCGCCCTGGCCATCGCTACCGGGGCCATCTCGGTCCTCGCCACGCACGAGGCCCCCGCCGCCAACGCCACGGTCGACTCGATCACGATTTCCGACCCGAACCCCGTCGTCGGCCACACCTACACCCTCAGCGCCAACCTGAGCGGCTGGGAATTCGGTCTCCTCTGCTACTGGCAGGACAACGGCAGCGCCATCACCAATCCGCCATCCAAGGTGCCGTGGCCGGCCTATCACTCGAGCACCGACTGGACCCCCACCACCCCGGGCAAGCACACCATCACGCTCAAACAGGGCGGCTCCTCCAACACCCTGGTCGTGAACGTGGCCAGCCCCACCACCACAACGGTCCCCCCGACCACCACCACGGTCCCGCCCACCACCACGACGACCGTCCCACCCACCACCACAACGGTCCCCCCGACCACCACAACTGACCCCACCACCACGGTTCCGCCGACCACCACGACCACGGTCCCCCCGACCACCACAACTGAACCGCCCACCACCACAACGCTTCCCCCGAGCACCACAACCGAACCGCCCACCACCACAACAGTTCCCCCGACCACCACGATCGAACCGCCCACCACCACAACAGTTCCCCCGACCACGACCACCACCGAACCGCCCACTACCACCACGGTTCCGCCCACCACTACGGTCCCGCCGACCACGACCACGGATCCGACCACCACGACGGCTCCCCCGACCACCACGACGCCGCCCACCACGACCACCAACCCCCCGAGCGGTGGCGGCACGGGTAGCGCCAACGGTCTGCCCCGCGGGCTCTGACCGAGACCGGCCCACCGGAAACCCCGGCGCACTCGTGAGATACGCCCCCGTGTGGCGTGACCTCGTCGGTCGCGGGAGGCTTACGGCTCGGCCCGAGCGGCCATCCGCCGCCGCTC
>NZ_JBHWHH010000217.1:0-10895 GCF_042732555.1 Nocardia sp. NPDC059764 | reverse complement strand
CGCATGTCCAGATACCGCCGCGCCGTCACCGCGGTCCCGGTCACCAGCGCGACCGCGCCGCCACCGACCACGACCACCGCCCACGCGGGCGCCGAGATCAACACCAGCCCAACGGTTCCGGCCGTCGTCAACCCCGAGGCGGTCCCGAGCCGGAAACTCCGCCGCCGAGCCCGCCGCCGCTTCCGCAGCTCCCGCTCCCGCGGATCCGCCCACTTCCGCACGGCCACCAACGCCTGCTCCCCCACACCCCGCAAGGTGTCCGGCAGCCGCTGCGCCAACTCCTCGGGCTCGAACCCGGTGGGCGCCAACACCTCCCGCACCGCCTCGGTGGCCCGCTCCCGCCGCGCCCGCTTCTTCGCACGCCGACCGGACGCCTTTGCCTCAGGACCCTGCACGCCAGAAGCGGGGGCCGCCCCACGCGCGTTCACCGGCCCACCCGCGAATCCTGGTGCCTGGCTGAATGCTCCATTCACGGGAGTGGATGCCGCTGCGAACGCGGGACGCCCGACACCGGGTCCCGCCGACGGGGTGGGCGGCGGCGCCGCATGACTTGGCGCGCTGAATTGTCCAGTGGCTCCGGCTGGAGTGGGTGCAGAAGCCGTTCCAGGCCCGGAGGTTTCGGGCTGCGCGGGCGGCTGGGAGTTTGCGGGCGCACCGAAGGGTGAGGGGAAGCCCTGGATGGGATCGGGGGGTTTCGTCCGGGTTCGGCGAAGAAAACGGGCAGGGGAGGTCGCGGGACTCTGGTCGGCCCGCGATCTCCCCATCGTGTACTACTCTCCGCGCAGCAGTTACTGCTGGGCGGCCTGGCCCTTGTTGAACGGCTGCGCCGCCGGCTGGGCGGGCTGGCCCTGCGGGATCTGCTGCTGGGCGCCGCCCGACGGCAGGGCGTCGCCGCGCATGGAGGCGCGGATCTGCTCGAGGCGGCTGTGGCCGGCCATCTGGATCGAGGCCTGCTGGACCTCCATCATGCGGCCCTGCACCGAGTTCTGGGCCAGCTCGGCCGAACCCAGGGCGTTGGCGTAGCGGCGCTCGATCTTCTCGCGCACCGCGTCCAGGCTCGGGGTGGTGCCGGGGGCGGACAGGGTGGAGTCCATCTGCTGCAGCGAGGCCGAGACCTGCTCCTGCATCTTGGCCTGCTCCAGCTGAGACAGCAGCTTGGTGCGCTCGGCGACCTTCTGCTGCAGCAGCATGGCGTTCTGCTCGACGGCCTTCTTGGCCTGGGCGGCGGCCTGCAGCGATTGATCGTGCAGCACCTTCAGGTCTTCGACCGACTGCTCGGCCGTCACCAGCTGCGCGGCGAAAGCCTCTGCGGCATTGGTGTACTGGATCGCCTTCTCGGTGTCGCCCGCGCCGGTGGCCTGGTCGGCGAGCATAACCGCCTGGCGCGCATTGGCGTTGAGCTTCTCGACCTCGTCCAGCTGACGATTGAGCTTCATCTCCAGCTGGCGCTGGTTGCCGATCACCGACGCGGCCTGCTGCGACAGAGCCTGATGCTGGCGCTGGGCTTCCTCGATGGCCTGCTGGATCTGAACCTTCGGATCCGCATGCTCTTCGATCTTCGAGTCGAAGAGGGCCATCAGGTACTTCCAGGCCTTCACGAACGGATTAGCCATCGATTGATCCCGCCTCCATATGACGTGCCGCGCCCCGTAGCGCGACAGTAGTGCGCGACCGTCGCGCACCCCTGTTGTCCCATATCTCCACTGTGCAACGGTCGTTCCAGAGATTTCGGCAACAGCACGACCTCTCCGGGACGAAGCCTACAGAGAATTTATCCCTTTCGGCCCCTCAGCACAGCGATCACTTGGCGGCCACCAGCACCAGACGATCCGACTTAGGGGCCGGAATCACGATGCGGGGTCCGAAAGTTCCGTCCGCGGCCATCGCCACGTCACCATCCCCACCCCGGACGGGCACCTTCGCGGCGGCCTTGTCGGCGTCGGCCATGGTGGAGCTCACATCGAACAGCACCTGCGCCAGCGGGACGTCCAGGGCCTGGCAGATGGCGGCGAGCAGCTCGCTCGACGCCTCCTTGCGACCCCGTTCGACCTCGGACAGGTACCCCAGGCTCACTCGCGCGGAGGTGGAGACCTCACGCAACGTCCGGCTCTGGGCGACCCGAGCGCGCCGCAGGCTTTCCCCGATGGCTTCTCGCAGCAGCGTCATCTCGTTCTCCTCACACTCGTCTCGCCGGACCCAGCGTTTGACTGGACAACGTCCGGCGTCGGCCGCGCGTTCCCGGTGTCGTCACTCGCCCCGAACCAAGCGGACGAGCTCGGTGACCGCGGCGCGTACCGCGCCCACCCTGATCGTCCACCGGTCACCCGGCAACTTCAACCGAAGCACCTCGGTGGACTCCGGACCCGCTATACCAACAAATACCGTGCCAACCGGTCGGCCGTCCTGCGGTTCGGGTCCGGCGACTCCGGTAAGTCCGATTCCCCAGTCCGCTCCGCACCGCTCACGTGCGCCGACGGCGAGCTGCTCGGCGGCGCTCGCGGACACCGGACCATCCGAGGTCAGCGTGTCGGCACTCACACCGGCGAGCGACGCCTTGAGGTCGGTGGCGTAGACGATCAGCCCACCCCGCAACACCGCGCTCGCGCCCGGAATTCCCGCAATGGTTGCGCTGAGCAGTCCGGCGGTCAGCGATTCCGCGGTGGCCACGGTCTGCTCGGCCGCGATCAGCGCGGCCACCAGGTCGGCGGCGGGCGCGGAGGTGACCAGCGGGTCGGGCGGGATGGGACCGGCGGTCGCTACGCGCGACAGCACGCCGTCGATGTCCGGCCGGACCTCACGCGGCACGACTGCCGCCCGGCGACCCGAACCACAACCGGGCCGCTTGCACGACGTAATCGAGACCGGTGACCACCGTCAGCAGCACGGCCAGGTACATCAGGTCCATTCCGGCCGTGGCGAAGGCGCCCGAGAGCGGCAGCAGCAGCACGCCGATGGCGACCGACTGGACCAGCGTCTTGAGCTTGCCGCCGCGGCCCGCGGGAATCACCCCGCGCCGGACCACCACCAGCCGCAGCAGGGTGATGCCCAGCTCGCGGGCCACGATCACCAGCGTGATCCACCAGGGCAGATCGTGCAGCATGGACAGCCCGACCAGCGCGGCCCCGATCAGCGCCTTGTCCGCGATGGGGTCGGCCAGCTTGCCGAAGTCGGTGACCAGACCGTATTTGCGGGCCAGTTGCCCGTCGATGCGATCGGTGATGGCGGCGACGCCGAACGCGGCCGCCGCGGCCCAGCGCCACTGCGGGTCGTGTCCGCCGCGGGCGAACAACGCCATCAGGAACAGCGGCACGATGAGAATGCGCAGGACCGTGAGCACATTGGCGATGTTCAGCAGCGGCACCGGCTTCGGCTCGACCAGCGTCTCCGCCCGGTGCACGGCCAGGGCGTCCGGCCGGTCGGTCTGCGGACGAGCGGCGGGCGCGAAGCCCGGACTCACCGCGGGACGGGGGTCGACCCAGCGCCCCTCGATCTCGTCACGCTGCACCGTCACCAGCGCCCCCACCGGCCGCGGGACCGGCCACGGTTTCCGGGCCAGGCCGGGATGCGGGAGAGCTGGATGTGCGACACACCGACAAGCCTATCGGTACGCGGGCCGACTACTGTGCACCCCATGACAACACGGGCACCAGACAGCGGTTCGATCGGCGGGCAGGCGGCGGGAGCGCCGGTCGTCCGCCGAGCGCGAACCTCTGACGTGCCCGAGATCAAACACCTCATCGACATCTACGCCGGCCGCATCCTGCTCGAGAAGAACCTGGTCACTCTCTACGAGGCGGTGCAGGAATTCTGGGTCGCCGAACGCGACGGGGTGATCCTCGGCTGCGGGGCGCTGCACGTGCTGTGGGCCGACCTCGGCGAGGTGCGCACGGTCGCGGTGCACCCGGACATCAAGGGCACCGGCGCGGGGCGGCTGATCGTGGAGCAGCTCATCGCGGTCGCGCGCGAGCTGGAGTTGCGGCGACTGTTCGTGCTCACCTTCGAGGTGGAGTTCTTCGCCCGGCACGGGTTCGCGGAGATCGAGGGCACGCCGGTGACGGCGGAGGTGTACGCCGAGATGTGCCGGTCCTACGACACCGGTGTCGCCGAATTCCTGGACCTGTCCTACGTCAAGCCGAACACGCTCGGGAATACCCGAATGCTGTTGACACTCTGACTCTTCCGTATCCGTCACCGATTTCGATCAGGAGCGTGCCCGTGGCCGTCTTCGCCATCCACTACGTCTACTCCGAGGCCACCGTCCCGGCCCGCGACATCCACCGGCCCGAGCACCGGGCCTGGCTGAACGCACTCGTCGACGAGGGCACCGTGCTCACCAGCGGGCCCTACGCGGACGGGTCCGGGGCGCTCATCCTGGCCTCGGCCGAGGATCTGGCCGCGGTCACCAAGCTGTTCGAGGACGACCCGTTCAATCGGGAGGGCCTGCTCGAGGACAAGCGGATCACCGAATGGTTGCCGACCATGGGCGCGTTCGCTCCCTGAACCACGCACTGCGCCCGATGATCACGGCGCCGGTCGCGATCATCGGCAGCGGATAGCAGCCCGCGTAGGTCGGCACGGTGAGGTACGCCCACCACACCGACCGGTCTGCGCGGGTCAGCATGAACAGGCCGATACCGGTCGGATGCGGGGAGCCCTCCATGGGCGAACGGTCGGAAAAGGTCCACCACCAGCTGAATCCGATGAGGACGGCGGTCACGGGGGCCAGCATCGCCCAGCGGACGGTGGCGGTGCGCGCGTAATGCCAGGTCAGAATCGCCAACGGCATGAACCACACCCAGTGGTGTCCCCAGGAGAACGGGGAGACACAGGCGGCGGTCATCCCCGTCACGGTGACAGCAAGTAGCTCGCGGTTCGCGCGCCTGATAGACGTCCAGATCTACGCCATTGTTGAACAGTCCGTAGTAGGGATCATCGATCGGCAGTGCGTATATGTGCCACACGATCGCGGCCGCCGCGAGCAGCAGGCCGATGATCAGCATCCGGTCGGTCACTTCGGGCTCGGCGCCCTGGCGACAAAACTCTTCAGCCCCCACAACCACTAATCCACAATAACCCGGCAATCAGGACATCTGGTGTAACCACGTGTGCCACAACAGATTTAACATCACCCGGATATGCATGACCGACCGAGCCCCGGACCGGTCTGCGTCGGTTCGGGGCCCGCTCGGGGGTAATCGCCCATGGTGATCGCTCAGCATGTTTGACAAAACAGGACAGTACCGGCAGCGACACGCCCTGAAACGGACGTGTGAGCCGCGACACACGCCCTGGCCAGTGGTCCCACGCGGTTGTGGGTGTTGCCGGTGGGCTCAACTTCACGCGAGGCGCGCGCACCTGAGCCCGAATATAGTGGGCCGCCGCCTATTTCGTAGCACGACAAAGACAATCAGTGCCCGATCGAGCGAATCATCTTGCGCCGGAGCCGAACCGGAGCCACGCCGGATTCGAAGCGCTCCCGCTATGGCTTCCGGGCCCAGCGGGCGAACTGGAATCCATCGGTATCGAAGATGATGTGCTTGCAGTCCATCCGCAGCTGAGCCGGACGCTCGGTGTGGGTGATGCGGCGGGCATCACCGCAGACCACGGTGGGTGCGGTGGTGACGCAGAGTTCATCGAGCACGTCGTCGGCCGCCAGCTGGCCCGCCAGGCTCGGGCCGCCCTCGCACAGGATGCGGCGCATGCCCAGGCCGACGAGGGTGTCCATGATGGCGGGGGTCTCGACGCGATCCGGGCCCAGCTCGACAACCTGTGCGCCCGCGGCGGCCAGGGCGCGTTTGGCGGCGGTCGGCGCGGCGGCGGTGGTCAGGATGATCGGCGGGACGATCGTATCGGTGAGCAGCCGCGAGCCCGGATCGATGTCGGCGCGGCCGCTGACCACCGCGAGCGGCGGAATCGGTTCCAGGCCCAGCGTTTTGCGGCGCTGCTGCCCGGATTCGGGGATCCGGATGCCCCGGTAGTCCTCGACCCGGATGGTGGCGGCCCCGACCAGGACGACATCCGCGAGGCTGCGCAGCAATTTCAGAACGCGCTGGTCCAGGGGGCTGGTCAGGCCGCTGGAGGAGCCGTCCGTGCTGATCGCGCCGTCCACGGAGGCCACGAAGTTCGCGCGGACCTGCGGCTCGGTGGTGTCCGGGTAGGCGTAGAGGTCGGCGAGGTCGGCGTCGGTGAGGCCGGTGGCGCCGACGATGTCGGGGATCCCTGCCGCCGAGGTTCCGCTGGTCGTCATCGGACGCCCTTTCCTTCTCGATCCGCGGTGAACCCTGTTCGATCCGTGCTGAGCAGAGCCAGGAACAGCCGGGTGGCGACCGATTCGTACGGTTCGGTCATCGGGTCGCCGTAGGCGGTCGCGCCGGGCATGGCCGCGGCCCGCCGCCGCGCGGCGGTGGCCAGTGCGCCCATGATGCCCGCCGAACGCTGGATCGCCGACTTCTTCGCCCAGGCGAGTCCGCGCGCCGCGTCGGGCAGCAGCGCCTCGCAGGCCAGGCGCAGGCACAGCTTGTCGGCCGGTTCTCCGTCGTGTTCGCCGAAAAGCGCTGTCGGGGCGAAGGTCTCGGCGACCTCCCACATGCGGACGGTTTGGAAGACGTGCACGAACCGGTCGGCGTACTCCCCCATGATCCGTGGATAGAAGTCCGGCACCAGGCGCGCGTGGACGAAGTTGTTCGCCGACTCCTTGCGAATGGTGCGGTCGAGTTCCTCGACGGCCTCGGGCGAGCCGATCGGATGCCGCAGTCGCTTGCCGCCCGCGACGATCGCGTCGGCGCCACTGCCGGTGAGGATCGGGCCGACCACGCCGAGGCGGTCCAGGGCGGGCAGCGCGGCGAGCAGCGGGACGGCGTAGGTGACCTCCCACAGCTCCGGCACACCGAGGCGATCGATCGCGTGCGCGGCCAGGTCGACGACGGCGGGCTCGTCGATCTCGACGACCTCGTGGGTGAGGCCGAGCGCCCGCGCCGCGGCTTCCGCGTTCTCCCGGTCCGTACCGCCCTCGGAGACAATGGTGATCGCGTGCGGGCGCGCACCGGCCGCGACGACGGCGGCCGCGACCAGGATCGAGTCGACTCCGCCCGACAGCAGCACCACCGGATCCGCCGTCGCGGCGTCGAGCACGGCCCGCAGCCGATCCCGCAACTCCTGCCCGATCAGTTCGGCCGCCACCGCGGGGTCGGTGACCTGCCGCAATCCCGGATCGGGTGCGGCGATATCGCGCAGGTCGGCGACGAACTGCATGGTCTCGCCGGTCTGGTCGGCGCGGACCCGCTCGGTGCGAGCAGTCGTCATGGGTTCGATACTCCTTCGCCGCGGATCACGCAGTCGAACCTACAACACCCGGCCTTCCGGAAATTCCAGCCGTGACGGGGCAAATCGGGCACGCCGGACGGGTATCGGCCTCGAATAGGAAGCGTGGCGGCCCGTGATCATGTCCGGGCCGCCGGCGTTTCGAATTCACCCGTGCGCAGCGTGAATCCGTCCGCGCACCTCCCTGAAAGGATGAGCAGCGTCATGTCCGCCCGCGCCGTTATCGTGATCGTGATTCACCTGATTCTCGCCGCAGTCATGGCCACCCCCGCCGCCGCCGAACCACTACGCCCGGGCCGGTATCGCATCTTCCTGGAGGCGCAACCGGCCTACACGCTGCGCCCGGCGGTGACGGCCCCCACCGGCGCGAAGGCGATCGTCGACGACGGCGCGGACGTGAATCGCTGGGAGACGGTGCTTATCACCTACAAGCCCGCGGGTCCGCTGTACCAGCTGCTCAATTCCTCGACCCGGTTGTGTCTGCAACCGGTCAAGCTCGATCCGGTCACCTACTCGGTGGGCCAGGCCGTGTGCGGGGTCGCCGACACGGGCCTGTGGTACGTGAGCGAGACCGCGGGAAATCATCGCGTCAGCTTGGCGGCCGACCCCAGCCTGACTCTCTACGGCGATACCGCGTCGGCGGTGCCGATCGCGCTGCTCGGTCACGTCAGCGACGAGCCGCGTGCCCGCTGGGTGTTCAAGCGGCTCTAGCCGCGATCGCCCTTGGTTTCGGGCGCGTCGCCGGATCCGATGCGGCGTGGTTTGGCGATGGGCCGCATGCCGGTGGCCGGGGCGTCCTCACCGGCTCGGCGCCGGCGCGCCGCGTTGAAGTCGATGACACTGCCGTCGCCGCGGCCCGCCTCGGGGGCGGGCGAGGGGTGCTGGGCGCGGCCCGGATCGATCGGCAGCCAGCCCGTCTCACCCTGCAGTTCCGCGCGCGTCACCGGCCGGGTCGGCGCGGGATCGTAGGCGGAGCCGCCCGCCGGATTCCAGGGCATGGACGGCGGGCCCGGGGCCGGATCGGTGGTGCGCCGCGGGCGACGCGGCAGGCGGGTCAGATTCGAATCGTCCTTTTCGGGCGTGGAAGCCTCGCCTGCCCGCATGGCTTCCAGCTTCGCGCGCAGCCGTTCCACGGCATCGAACCGGTTCGCGCCGGGCCCAGGCAAGGATCCCCGCCCCGGCACTTCATGGTCCGACATCGAACTATCCTCCGACGGGTGCCACGACACCCGCCGGCACCCCGTGCTGATCTTTGATCGTCTTTATCACGTCACTCACGTCCGCATTCTCCCATTCGTGATAAATCAACGATAGCTGGGCGGATGGCGAGGTGAGGAAGCCCGCCCGGCCAGTTCGGTACTTTCGATCAGCAGCGCACCGGCCGCCGAGTCAACGCAGTCCGGCGAAGAGGTCGGTTTCCTGGCCGGGCTCCACCGTGAGCTTGGAGGCACGGCGTACGAAACTCTCGGTCCCGAAGAACGACTGCCGCATCTCCGAGGGCAACCGCAGCAACGGCACGCTGTCGGCCTGGCTGGCATGTGCTTCGAGCGCCTTGATCTTCCGTGAGACATACGGCGCGACATCCACGATCGTGGTGATCTCGTCGATCGGCGTGCCGAAGTCCGCCGGCGGATCGAAATCGATCATCCCCTGCGCCCGCATGACCTTGAACCGCTCGAGCGAGGGCTCCCGCGGAATCGCAGTGTAGTACAGCTTGTCCGGGATCCCGGTCGAACCGACCGCCGTCACGGTGATCCGATTGGCCTGAATGTGATCGGGATGCCCGTAATTCCCGTTCTCGTCATAGGTGACCACCACCTGCGGCCGGTACTGCCGCATCAGGTCCGCCAGTCGCGCCGCCGCCTGATCGACCGGCGTGTTCCAGAACGCCTCCGGATGCCGGTTCCCATCCCACCCGACCATCCCGGAGTCCCGATACCCCAACAACTCGACATACTCGATCCCCAGCAGGGCCGCCGACTCTCGAAGCTCCGAAAGCCGCTGCACCCGAACAGCATCCGGATCGTGCCCCGCCTCGCCCGGCTTGATTCCCCCGGGCGCGTCCCCCTGCTCCCCATTGGTGCAGGTCACCAGCACCGTCCGGATTCCCTCGGCGGCATATTGCGCGAGCACCCCACCCGTCCCGATGACCTCATCGTCCGGATGGGCGTGCACGGCCATGATCGTCAGCTGCTCGGTCATGAGTCCTCGTCTGTATCCGCACGGCACTTCCGTGCTCATCCTCGAATGAACACCATGACCTGTCGCCGGATTCCGACCGCCACAGAATCGATCACCCTGCCGCCGGCACAACGGCGGTCCGGCCCGGGACCAGCTCGAACGCGATACCGGCCGAAGCCGCCGACAGTGCGCTGACCGCGCCCGCGGATCGCTCGCGCACTCGGCGGCGATCGTCAGCCCGCCGCCGCCCAGCCGACCAGGGACGCCTCAGACGCCGCCGCGAGGCAAGTGGTGTCCGAGACCCGGGCATCTCGACGCGGAGCCGGCCCATGGAATCAGACTGTCCGGCATGTGATTCCGGTCATGATTCAGGATGAGTCTTGACCTGTCCGAATCGAGATGATTCGATCTGAATCATCATGGATCCACAGAATCAGCCGACACGGGGCGCGACCGAGGGCGCGGCGACAGCCGCGAATTCGGTTGTGCGCCGGTCGCATCCGCGCCAGCAGTTGGGCGCGGAGCTGCGTCGGTTGCGGGACCTGGCCGGGATCTCCGGGCGGGAGCTGGCGAAGCGGGTCGGGATCAGTCAGTCGACCTTGTCCCGGATCGAGGCGGGGACCGTGGTTCCTCCGCTACCGCAGGTGCTCGGCTGGGCCGAAGCGGTTGGGGCGGAGGAGGATTCTCGGCAGTCGCTGCGTTCGCTCACGGAGGCGGCGCACACGCCCGAGGTGGAGGAGTGGGCGGGCGCGCTCGCGAACCGTCCACATCTGCAGGACGACGTGCAGGCCTTCGAGCGGGACGCTCAGGTGGTGCGGAACTTCCAGCCCGCGCTGGTGCCCGGCCTGCTGCAGACCGCCGACTACGCGCGCCGAGTGTTCGACACCTTCGACCCGCCCTATGCGCCCGAGGCGGCGGCGGCGGCGCTGGCCGCGCGCCTGGATCGGCAGCAGGTGTTGTACGACCCCGCGAAGCGGTTCGCATTCCTGATCACCGAAGCGGCCCTGCGTTTTCGGCCGGGACCGCATCGGGTGCTGCTGGCCCAGCTGGACCGGATCATCTCGATCGAGACCCTCGATACGGTCACCATCGGGGTGATTCCGCAGGATATCGAGGCGATCACCACGATTCCGCACGGGTTCGTCATCTACGAGAACGAGGACCATGCGGTCGCTTCCGCGGAGCCGATCCCGGGCAGCATGGTCACTCGCGGACCCGAACTCGTCGACGCCCATCGCCGCCGCTGGGACGCGCTGGCTCGAATGGCCTTGTTCGACAACGATGCCCGCGAATTCCTCGCGGCAATTCGCGATGAAATCCACCGCATCGCAACCCAATGACCATTTTCCAGCGGCCGTCGAGGGGTCGGCCGCACGTGGGGGTGGTGGTGTCGC
>NZ_JBHWHH010000216.1:0-10961 GCF_042732555.1 Nocardia sp. NPDC059764 | reverse complement strand
GTCGGGGCCCTACTCTCGTCATCAAATCAGGTCTCGCTCGTGGCTGTAGACGAAAGTGACACCGCCGGTGGCGAAGTTGGGCACATCGGCGACCGCCGCCTGCCCCTGCGGGCTGGCGAGGACCGCCTCGAGCTCGGCGCGCGAATCGGCGTAGAGGCCCACGACCAGGTAATAGGGCGAAGGCTGGCTGGGGTCGGCGCTCTCGCCGTGCCCGATGGTCCATTTCTTCAGACCGGTCATCTCCCGGGCGATCGGGATGTGGGTGTTCCAGTAGTACTCGTCGAATGCTGCCGGATCCTGCGGATGTCCGTAGAGGATCGAGAGTCGGTACATCGCACCGAGGCTACGGGGCGGTTCGGCTCAGTGGGCGTGGATGTGGGAGATGCCCATCGGGGAGGTCGGGGGCGGGACGTCGCCGATCGGGGCGCGGAATTCCTGGAGGGCGGCGAGGACGTCGACGTGGCGCGCGGCGTAGCAGCGGACCCGGGGCAGGGCGTGGGCGACCTCGCTGCGTTCGAGGGGTTCGGCGTCGATGTAGCCGACCTGGCCCAGGCCCACGCCGAGGGTTTCGGCGATGCGGGCGATGGCGGCGGACTTGCGGCCCCAGCCGACCTCGACGGCGGCGAAGCGGTCGGCGACACCGTGGCGGCGCAGCTGCTCGACCGTCCAGGCCCATTCACCGCGAGAGGCGACCGCGTGCATCACCCCGCGCTCGTTGAGGATGCGCAGTGAGCGCGCGGCTTCGGCGCGCAGCGCTCCGGCGGTGGAGTCGCACACCACCCCATCCCAGAGGGTGTTGTCGCACTCCCACACAAGCAGTTTCACGTTCGCGGCATTCATCGT
Source organism: Nocardia sp. NPDC059764 (assembly GCF_042732555.1). Taxonomy (NCBI): domain Bacteria; kingdom Bacillati; phylum Actinomycetota; class Actinomycetes; order Mycobacteriales; family Nocardiaceae; genus Nocardia; species Nocardia sp. NPDC059764. The sequence goes on along the minus strand of NZ_JBHWHH010000216.1, from coordinate 10,118 downwards.
TCCCCTACCAGTCAGCAACCATCCGGTACCAAGGGTGCCGGACGGTCCCCTCTTTCACGAACCGCCCCGCGCGTGACATCGTAGGGGCTGTCTGGGCCAATACACCAGCGCGGGCAAAACCGGAGCACCGAAGTGCGGTTCTGCCCTGCGTGTTCCGAGTGTGCGCGATTATCGCTGGTAGTTTCGGATCCGGGCCGGACGAATCGAACGAAAGGGGCGTATGCCCATGCGGCGGCGCTGGAAACTCGCGGGTGGCCCGCCCGTGCTCGCGCTGGCACTGGTACTGACCGGTTGCGGCGCGGCCGAGGACTCGCCGCCGGTGGTGGTCAGTTCGCTGGGGCCGGTCGCGGCGACCGTCGCACCCGCGCAACCGGCGCCCACGGCGGCGACGAGCGCCGCGGCCAGCTCGAGCCCGGTGACGCCGACGGTGGACCCGATGGCCGATCAGGCGCTCATCGATCACACCGAGTGGACCGACGAGATCGACGGGCGCCGGCTGAAGATCTTCCCCACCCGCGCCGGGCGCACCGACCTGTTCCCGGCGGCCGGGGATCGCGCCTGGGGCGAGGTGCTGGCGCTGGCTCCCGACGCGGACTCCCCCGGCATGTACGACCAGTTCCGATGCCACTGGGAGTGGGCGCGCGCGGTCGCGCCGGACAAGACCAGCTGGAACATCGAGCCGTGGCGGCCCGCGGTCGGGTACGACGCGACGGTGTCGGCGCTGTGCAACCCGGGCGGTCCCGAACGCTGAGCGGTTGTTCGATGCGGTAACGAAACCGGTTGCCCGCCAGAACCTTCCAGCCGATCGCCAAATGTGCGTATCGTTGGTGACGTCCAGCGCTCACTCCTGGGAGGGAGGGCAATGGTGCGCGCCTCGGCACCCGAGACCTCTACGCCCACGCCGCCCGCTGCCGCCCGGGGACCGGCGTACCCCGGCGTGCGCGCGCTGTTCCCGGCGCTGACCGAGGCCGCCGAGGTCTACCTCGATTCCGCCTCCACCACCCAGAAACCACGGCCGGTGATCGAGGCGGTGCACCGCTATCACCGCGAACGCACCGCCAATGCCGGACGCGGCACCTATCCGTGGGCCGGCGCGCTGACCGCCGAGGTGGCCGCCGTGCGCGCGGCGATGGCCGAATTCATCGGGGCCGCACCGGATGAGGTGGTGTTCACCGGCGGCGCCACCGCCGGGCTGAACGCGGTGGCGCTGTCGTGGGGGCTGGCGAATCTGCGCGACGGCGACGAGATCCTCTACAGCCCACGCGATCACGCCTCCAACGTGTACCCGTGGCAGCATCTGCGCGGCCTGCTGGCCCGGTTCGGGCGGCGTGTCGAACTGGTGCCCTACCGGGTGAACGCGCTGGGCGAGGCCGATGTCGAGGACGTGGCGGCGCGGATCACCCCGCGCACGCGGTTGATCACCGTGGCACATCTGCACCACGTGTTCGGCGGGCTGACCACCCTGGAGGAGTTGGCCGGGCGCATCGATCCGCGGATCGCGCTGTGTTTCGACTGCAGCCAGTCCGGCGGGCATCTGCCGGTGAACATGGCGGAGCTGAACGCCGATTTCGCGGTGTTCGCCGCGCACAAGATGTTCGGAGCGCCGGGGACGGGCGTGCTCTATTGCCACCGCCGCCGACACAGTGAACTGGTGCCGTTTCTACCGGGTGGCAATTCGGGAGTGTCACTGGACGATTCGGGCCTGGTGGGCGGTGCGATGCCGCAGCTGTTGGAGGGCGGCACCCATAACCTGCCCGGGATCCTCGCCCTCGGCGCGGCCCTCGGGGTGCTGGGCGAGCTGGGCCTCGACGCGATCACCGCCCACAATCGGGCGCTCACGCAGCGGTTGATCGCGGGCCTGCGCCCGATCACCGGCGTCGAGTTCACACCGGGCCCCGCGTACGCGCCGTGTGAAACCGGGTACGGGATCGTGTCTTTCACCGTCGCCGGGATCAGCGCCACCGACCTGGGGTTCGTGCTCAGCGAACTGAGCTTCCTGGTCCGCACCGGCGCCCACTGCGTCCCCACCGGCGGTGCGGCGGCCGACGAGGATTCGGTGCGGGTGAGCACGCACGTCTACACCACCGTCGACGAGATCGACCGGTTCACCGAGTGTGTCGCCACGATTGCCGAGGAGGTCTCGTGACCAAGTCAGGCCCCGAACCCCGCTACGACCGCCGCGCCGCCTCCCGGGTGCTGGCCGGACTGGCCCGGCCCGGACTGGGCGCGGCCCCGGTGGCGCCGCCCCCGCGCCGCGTCGAATACACCTGCACGCCGCTGGCTTCGGAGTCCGGCTCGCATCTGACACTGTCGCAGCGGCTGTATCTGGAACGGTTCATGCGCCCGTGCCGCGCCGACCAGGTGACCAGCGCGACCCACCGCATCACCTGGACCGACAGCGACGGCATCCCCAATACCGGGCATTTCCGCACCGGCGGGCTGGGCCCGATCGTGCCGATCGCCATGCGCGAGACGGTGCTGACGCTGTGGCACGCCCTCGACGCCGATCCCGCACTGGCCCAGCGCATGACCAAGCTCGGCCCGCGCGAACAGGCGGTGCTCGACGGCACCACCACCGATCATGAGCCGCACGAGATCTTCCGAGTGGGCATCGAGGCGGCGGGACGGGCACTGGCCCAGCACGCGCTGCTGGCGCGCGAGACGCCCTATCGCACCCCCGCCGAGTTCGCGGTGGGCATGCGCGATTCGGGCATCTACGCCGCCGTGGCGACGCGCTGGTTCTGGGAGTTACAGGCCTCGAGCTACCGGCGCGGCATGATCGCGGTCACCTTGACCACCCAACCCGATGGGACCGTGCGGTATTCGGCGGAGACGGTGGCGACGCTGCGCGCCATGAAGGACATGACCATCGAGGACGCGCACCGGGTCATGCGCCGCGCCACCCAGGCCGAGGGATTGAGCGTCGCCGAGGCGATCGCCAAGTATCACGATGAGCTGGATCTGATCTCGCGCCAGTACGCGCTGCTGCCACCGGGCACCCGCCCGGCGTGTCTGGCCGCCATGCCGCATCAGCTCGACGGCGCGCACTACAGCATTCTGCCGCTGGTCGTCGACCGGTTCACCGAGGTGTTCACCCATATCGTGGACGGGATCACGGTGGCCGAGGTGGCGGCCGAAACCGGGTCGGAGACCGGTGAACTGGCCGCCGAGGACCAGGTGTTCTATGTCCCGGACATGACGTGCAAGCACTGCGTGCGCACCATCGGCGGGGTGCTGGACGCGATGGGCATCGGGGTCGGCGACATCGATCTGGTCAGCAAGCGGGTGGTCGCGGAGTTCCGCAGTCCCCGCAACCGGCATCGCGCCTTCGAGGCACTGCGCGACAGCGGCTACAACCCGACCCTGGTCACGCCCGCACCCGCGACCAGCGAAACCGCCGTATGACGGCTGCGGCGCCGCCGGGGTTGCCGGCGAAGATGCATGCGCTGGTGTCGGAATTCCTGGCCACGCCGGGCGCGGTTCAGGACGTGGTCGCCAAGTTCGGATCACCGGCGCACCTGGTGTTTCCGCAGGTGTTCACGCAGAACCTGGACCGCTTGCGGACGGTACTGGCGGCGCGGACCACGGGTTTCCGGATCTGCTACGCGCACAAGGTGAATCAGTCGCGCGCGTTCGTGGCCGCCGCGCACGCGGCGGGCATCGGCATCGATGTGGCCTCGGAGGCGGAGCTGCTGGGGGCGTTGAAGGCGGGGTTCGAGCCCGAACGCGTCGAAGTCACCGGCCCCAAGGGTGAGGGGCTGCTGCGCGCACTGGTCGGCACCGGGGTGACGATCAATGTCGACAATCTGTGGGAGCTGGAACGCATTGCGGCACTGGCGGATATCCCCGTGCCTGTTTTGGTGCGAATGTGCGGATTCCCGGGGACGCCGGTGAGCCGGTTCGGGGTGCCGTCGACCGAGAGCGACCAGCTCCTGCGGATGTTGTCGACCCGGCGGGATCGGATCGAGTTCCGCGGGTTCGCCTTTCACCTGGATTCGGGCGAACCGGCCGAACGGGTACGGGCGGTGGAGAGCTGCCTGGAGTTGACCGAGCGGGCCTACGGGTACGGCTTGACGCCGACGGTGCTGAATATCGGGGGCGGCTTCCGGCAGGTGTTCACCGCCGACGCGGGCGCATTCGATGCATACGTGCACGCGCTGCGCGAATCGCTGGTGGGTCGTGGCGAGCAGATGGCCTGGGGCGCCAACACTTTCGGTTTCCACGTCGAGGACGGCGCAGTGCACGGGACACCAGTTTTTCACAAATACGCCAACATTGTGGATGCCGACCGCATGCTCGCCGATCTCCTGGATACGGGCCTGGAATCGCAGGGCGGCCGCAGTTTTGCACAGGTGGCTGGGGAGAACCTCCTCGACATCTGGCTGGAGCCGGGCAAGGCGCTGGCCGACCACGCCGGAATCACCGTGGCGCGGGTGGAATTCGTGAAGCGGACCGCCGACGGGTCGACCCTGGTCAATCTGGATCTGAGCCGCGACACCGTCACCCCGGCCGATCAGGAGGTGATGGTCGACCCGATCCTCATCCCCGCCCGAACCGCCGCTGACGGGCCGGATTCCGTCCCAGGCGACCCGAATCCCGGTGCGATGGGCGTGTTCCTGGCCGGGCGGCTGTGCCTGGAACGGGATCTGATCACCAACCACAAGGTGTGGCTACCGCGGTATCCACAATCGGGGGATTTCGTGGTGTTCCCCAATACCGCCGCCTACCACATGGATCTGTCGGCCGCGCGGGCCTCGATGCATCCGGTGCCGCCGAAAGTGGCGGTGTCGCGCGAATCCGGGAAGTTCCGGGTATCCCGCGACGTTGATTGGCACGAGGTGCACTGATGCGCTACGACCACATCACCGAGCTGATCGGCAATACCCCACTGCTGCGGCTGGATCCGGCCGTGCACGGCCTCGCACGTGTGGAGCTCTACGCGAAGCTCGAGTTCTACAACCCGTTCGGGTCGGTGAAGGATCGGGTGGCGTGGGGCATGATCCGCGACGACCTCGACGAGATCATCGCCGGGAAGCAGACGTTGATCGAGGCGTCGAGCGGCAATACCGCCAAGGCGTTGCGGGTGCTGGCGGCCTTGCACGGGATCGGGTTACGGGCGGTCACCAATCGGATCAAGGTCGCCGAGGTGCGAGACCTGTTGCAGCTGTTGGGGACCGATATCGAAGAATTGCCGGGTTTGTCGGAATGCCCGGATCCGACGGCCCCCAACGACGTGTACTCGGTCATCGAATCGACCATGGCCCGCGCACCCGGGGCCTGGTATCACCCTTCGCAGTACACGAGCGAGAAGAACATCGAGGCCCACCATCACGGAACCGGGCGCGAGATCCACGAGGACCTGGCGCGCGACGGCATCACCCGCGTCGACTATCTGATCGGCGGGCTCGGCACCACCGGGTCCACCCGCGGCACGGCGACCTTTCTGCGCAAACACAATCCGGAGTTGACGACCGTCGCGGTGGTCTCCGAACGCGGCGACTTCATTCCCGGTATCCGCTCGGAGACCGAGATGTGGGACGTGGGCCTGTTCCAGCCCGACTTCTACGACCGCATCATGGCGGTGGAGGCCGGGCGCGCGGTCGACGCCACGCTGAGGCTGGCCACCGGCCACGGGGTGCTCGCCGGGCCGACGAGCGGGGCGACCTATGCCGCGGCGCTGGAGTTCCTGGGGTCGGTGGAACCGCCCTCGGCACAGGCGGATCCGCTGGTCGCGGTGATCATCGTGTGCGATCGGCTCGAGCCGTACCTGTCCTACATCCGCAAGCGCCGCCCGGAACTGTTCGGCAAGCCCGGGCGCGCCCCGGCACCGGACGCGGCCGAACTCGCCGCCACCCCGGTCCTGTCCCCCGACGAGCTCGAGCAGCTCGATCGCACCGCCCGCCCGACCATCGTCGACACCCGTGGCGCGATGGCCTATCGGATCGCCCATGTGCCGGGCGCGTTGAACATCCGCGACGATCAGCTCGACGACATGCTCGTCCAGGGTGTTCCGTTCTCGCGGTCGCGGCCGGTGGTCTTCGTCTGCCCGGTCGGTGAGGTGTCGCTGCGGTTCGCGGCGCTGGCCCGCCGGGCCGGGTACGACGCGCACAGTCTGGCGGGCGGCATCACGGCCTGGCGCGACGCGGGCAAACCGATGGAATCCGCACCTCGGCACCGTTGACGCCAATGTGGCGGAGCCCCAGTGATTTCGGCTGTGGCGACACAGCCCGGGCGATAGGATTGCTGTGCTGCCGTATATGCACGGAACGAGGGGCGCTCGTGCTCGAACAGTTCTCGCAGTTCTTCTCCCCACTGTGGACCCCGTTCTCCAATCGGGTGCTCGCACCGCTGCTGAAGCGCGTACCGGCGTGGGTGCTGGCCGTGATCGTGGTGGCGGTGGCCGCCACGGTGATCGTCACGCCGTTGATCGTCAATGTCGTCGGTGATCGCACCCAGTCCTCGACCGCGCCGAGCGTGCCCGCGTCCACGTCGATCGGCGGGCTGGATCTCGCGCAGTACTGCGTCTCCTACGGGTACGGCCAGGTCGACGGCCAGTCGTGTGAGGCGGTCATCGATTTGGGCAAGGCGTGCGACTGGCAGTACAAGCAGACCGGTCTGCATATGTCCTTCTCGATGAACGACCCCTACAGCGGCATGTGCTTCACCGCCGAACAGGTGACCAAGGGCGGCATCCGGGATATGCCCGGCTACTGCAAGGCGACGTACCCGACGAGCAACGAGGTGCGACCGGCCGTGATCGACAAGACCACCTGGGTGTGCCAGGCCCCGATCGACATGCAGATCGCGTGCATTTGGCAGTACCAATCGCCGAAGGTGGAGGCCCGCAAGGACGGCGAGACCTGGATCTGCGTCAAACAGACGCCCTGATCCGGCGCGCGAATTCCGTTGAGCACCACCGCCACCGGGCCCCGCCCGCGAACCCGGCGGGAACGGTGAGCTGCTGGACTCTGCACTTCCGGCTTCGGGGCGCTATGGTGCCTGGGGTCGAATTCAACAGTGTTGCCAGGAGTTTCACCATCAGTATCGAGCGCGCCGCGGGTCCGGACACCGACCTGCGCATCACCCTCACCGTCTGTCATGCCGCCACCGTGCTGTGTTTCTCGGCGGGTGTCGTCTCCATCCTGGTCGGCTCCTACACCGGCGCCGGTCCGATGCTCAATATGGTCGGCGTGGTGCTGTGGGTGGTGGCGCTGGCCGCGCGCATCGGAGTCTTCGCGATCACCCGGTCACGCTCGGGCCACGCCGACTGACCCTTCGGCGGTGCCGCTGCCGGAATCGGACACCGCGACTGGCACGATGATCACGTGGAGTGGGCGTTCGGACTCGTGGTGCTGGTGTCGGTCGCGGTCGCGCTGGCGGCCGGTGCGCGCCGGCTGGGGTTGGGTGAGCCGTTCGTGCTCACCGTGGCCGGGGTAATCGCGTCGTATCTGCCGTTCGTGCCCGAGTTCGACATCGAGCCCGAACTGGTGTTGCTGGGGTTGCTGCCGCCGCTGCTGTACACGACGGCGATCCGCACCTCGCTGGTGGATTTCCGGCCGAAGAAGACCTCGATCACGCTGCTGTCGGTGGGGTTGGTGTTGTTCACCGCGTTCGCGGTGGGCGCGGTGGTGTATTGGCTGCTGCCGGTGCCGTTCTCCGCGGCGGTGGCGATCGGCGCGATCGTGGCCCCGCCGGACGCGGTCGCGGCGACCGCGGTGGCGCGGCGGGTGGGGATGCCGCGCCGGATCGTGACCCTGCTCGAGGGCGAGTCGCTGTTCAATGACGCGACCGCGCTGGTGACCCTGCGGACCGCGGTCGCGGCCATGGCGGGCAGTGTGACGCTGTGGCAGGCGGGCGCGAGTTTCATCGGCGCGGCCGGCGGCGGCGCGCTGATCGGCGTGGCCGCGGCGATGATCTTGGCGTTCCTGCGCCGCCGGATCACCGATCCAGTGCTGGACACCAGCGTGTCGCTGCTGGCGCCGTGGATCGCGTATCTGCCCGCGGAGTCGGTGCACGCCTCGGGCGTGATCGCGGTGGTGACCTGCGGTCTGATTCTGGGTCACGGTGCGCCGCACTGGCAGAGCGCGGCCTCGCGCATCGCCGAGCACACCAATTGGCGCACCATCGCGTTCATTCTCGAGTCCGCGGTGTTCCTGCTGATCGGATTGCAGGTGCGCCACATCGTGGAGGCCGCCTGGCACAGCGACCTGCCGCATTCGACGCTGCTGTGGACGTGCGCGGCGGTGCTGGTGACGGTGATCGTGGTGCGGCCGGTGTGGGTGTTCCCGGCGACCTACGCGGCCTGGCAGATCGAGGGGCGGCGGCAGGGGAAACCCAAGCCGGAGTGGACCGGACCGGCCGTGGTGGCGTGGGCCGGTATGCGCGGAGTGGTGACGCTGGCGGCGGCGCTGCTGCTGCCCGCCGACACCCCGGAACTGGACACACTGCGGCTGCTGGCGGTCGTGGTGGTGGGCGGAACGCTGCTGCTGCAAGGACTCTCGCTGCCGTGGCTGGTGCGGATGCTGCGCCTGCGCGGACCCAGCCGGGCCGAGGACCTGTTGCAGGAGGCGAATCTGCTGCAACAGGCGACGACGGCGGGATTGAAGGCGCTCGAGGAGAACATCGCCCCCGAGACGCCGCCGGATGTGGTGGACTCGCTGCGCAATCGGGTGGTGGTGCGGGCGCAGTCGGCGTGGGAGCTGTTGGGGCGCTCCGAATCCCAGCGGGTCACCCCCAGCGGCGAGTATCGGCGGCTGCGGCTGGCCATGCTGGCGGCCGAGCGGGAGACGGTGTTGCGGATCCGCGATGCGGGGCAGGTGGATCAGGAGGTGCTGCAGGCGGTGATGGCCGCCCTCGACATCGAGGAGTCCACCATCGACCGGGTCGCCGAGGCCGAGGACGACGACGGGCTGGTTTTGCGGGCGCCGATGCCGCCGGGCGCGTGCGAGCACCTGCGGGAGGCGCCGTGCGTGCGGGTGCCCGACACCCCGGACGCCTGCGGGGAATGCCTCGACGAGGGTCTGGTGTGGGTGCATTTGCGGATGTGCCTGGAGTGCGGGCATGTGGCGTGCTGCGACTCCTCGCCGGGCAATCACGCGACCAAGCATTTCGACAGCACCGGGCATCCGGTGATCCGCAGTGTGGAGCCGGGTGAGTCGTGGCGCTGGTGCTATCTGGACGAGCTGCTGGGCTGACCTACCCCCGCTTGACCGCCGCTGGGCGCAGCGCCTTCGACGAGCACATCGCGGCATTGCGCGAGATCGTGGTGGGCGCAACGGCGCCTGGCGAGCCGCTCGGGCAGACGGGCGCGGTTGGTCAGGTGCGGGCCGGGCGGCGGGCGGGCTGTTCGCCGTGCGCGGGGCGGCGCTGCTGGGGCGGTTCGGGGCGCGCCTGGCGGCGCAGGGGCTCCTCGGCGCGGGCCGGCCGGCGCGGCGGTTCCTCGGTCCGCGGCTGGCGGCGTGTCGGTTGCTCGGCCGCGCGCCATCGGTGATGCTCGGCGAGTTCGTAGTGCTCGGCCTCGGGATGCTCGGGCCCGCCGTTGCGGTCGGCCATGGCGCGCGCCGACCACCGGATGGCGTAGGCGACCCAGAAGCACGGCAATGAGGCGGCCAGGAAAATCGCTCCCGCGGCGAGCAATCCGGAGCCGACGCCGAGTACCAGCAACTCCCAGCGCGGGTAGCAGGTGGCGGTGCCGGTGCAGTCGCCGTAGGTCCGTCGGCCGTACTCCCAGGCGAACAGGCCCACGCCCGAGCCGACGGTCGATGCGAGCAGGAAGTTGGCGATGTACCAGCAGCGCACCAGTTTTCGGGCGAAGATGAGCGCGCCGAGCTGTCCGGAACCGAGGTTGTCCGCGATGTCGTCCCCGACGCCCAGATGTCGGCCCCAGCCCGACGGCTCGATGGGCTCGGCTACCTCGGAGTTACTGGCATACCGGCTTGCGGTCATCCTGCGCGATCCTTCTGCTCCTCGAACAGTCCACCGGCACAGGTTGATTCGCAATGCCTACCCGAACTGAATCCGAACTGGGTCGATCATTGCAGCGTCCCGGCATTCGCGCCGTCCTTGTGGCGGAATCGGCGCTTATGAGACGGCGTCGCCGGGCCGGGATCGGGGTCGGC
>NZ_JBHWHH010000215.1:0-11189 GCF_042732555.1 Nocardia sp. NPDC059764 | reverse complement strand
GCACCAGCGAGGGCCATGAGGTGCTGGGCGCCTTGCCGCCCCTACTGCCGGACAGCGTGGCTGTCGCCGACGACATCCGCCACCAAGGCAATGCCTCGGCCGCATCCATTCCCCTCGCTATGGCGACCTTGCTCGAGGAGAAGCCATACCTGCACGGGGGCACCGCACTGCTAGCCGGTCTCGGCGCGGGCCTCGCCTTCGGCGCGCAGGTCGTCACCCTGCCCGCGCTGTAGCCGCTACCCGATTCCGCCCGCGCAAAGGTATCCCGACTCCACGACTGCCGGGCCTTCATCGGGGCGGCTGCTCGCCGTCGGGACGAACCTCGGCCAGCACCGCGCGCAGTCGTTCCAGTGCCGGATTCCGGTCGCCGCGGCGCCACACCAGTCGCAGTGTCGTCCGGGTGCCGGCCAGCGGCCGGGCGATCACTCCGACCCGCCGCAGCGCGCGGTGTGAATCCGATAGCACCGCCCCGCCGAATCCGGCCGCGACCAGTGCCAGCACCGTCTGCACGCTGCGGCCCTCGGCGCCGATCCGCGGCACCACACCGGCTTTCGCGCAGAGGGCGAGGATCTCGTCGTGGGACTGGGGTGACACCTCGCGCGGCCACAACACCAGCGGGATCTGGCCCAGCGCGGCCAGCGGCGCGGGACCGGGTCCGAATCCGACCGGATGGCCGTCGGGGACGAACAGCGCCATCGGCTCGTGCCACCACTCATGAGTGACCAATCGGGGATCCCGCACCGGCAGCCGCTGGACCGCGAGGTCGTAACGGCCGTCGAGTACGCCCGCCGACATCGCGGTGTCGCTGAAGCTCTCCTCCAACCGCAACGCGACCTGCGGTAGCTCGCGCCGCAGCCGGCCCAGCACCGCGCCGAGCGGTCCGTTGATGCCGGAACCGGCGAAGGTGACGGTCAGCTTTCCGCTACGACCCTCGGCGGCGAGCCGGACATCCTCGAGGGCTGCCTGCGCCTGGGCCAACACGATCCTGGCCCGATCCACCAGTGCGTTGCCGGCCGCTGTCGGCACCAGGCCGCGGCCCTCTCGCTCGAACAACTCGGCACCGACCCGCCGCTCCAATTCCCGCAGCTGTCGGCTGAGCGTCGGCTGGGTCAGATTCAGGTTCCGGGCTGCGGCGCTGATGCTGCCGGCTTCGGCGATCGCCACCACATAGCCGAGTAGTCGTAGATCCATCCATACCTCCTGAGCATGGGGACCATATCTGTTCATGCCCATCCAGCGGAGATCGGGCGGTGTCGGGCGATGCTGGTTCCATCACAAGGAAGGGATCACGATGACCACGAACACAATTGGCACGAAGCAGAGCCGCTACGAGCACGGCATGTCGGTGCTGAACCAGGTGGACGGCGAGGCCGGTCACCGGATCGTCGACGCCCTGTCCGACACCTCGCCCGAGTTGGGGCATCAGGTGGTGGCGTGGGCGTTCGGGGACATGTACTCCCGACCCGAACTGCCGCCGCGGGACCGTCAGCTGGTCACCCTGGGTGTGTTGACGGCGCTGGGGGGCTGCGAGATCGAACTGGACGTGCACATCAACGCGGCACTGAACGTCGGCCTGACGCCGTCGGAGATCTCGGAGGCGCTGCTGCACTCCGCGGTCTACTGCGGGATGCCGCGGGCCATCAACGCGACCCTGGTCGCCAAGAAGGTCTTCGGTGAGCGGGATCTACTGCCGATCAGCAACGTCTGACCTGCCTGCACTGCTCGATGCCGCCAGCTGGCCGCGTCATCCGACGGGCGCGGAAGTTGTCCGTTCCGGCGTGCAGCCGCAGGTTTCGCCGAGGCTGAGGTGGACACCGAAGGGCGACGGGGGAGCGCTGGGAGGGTTCGGGTGTCCGGCTGCATCGAGGACGCGTGACAGGGCAGCCCGGGCGATGTCGTCGATCGGTTGTTGCGCGGTGGTCAGGATCAGCGGAGCGTGGGTGTTCGCAGCGTCAGCGTCGTAGCCGACGCCGGCGACATCCTCGGGAATGCGCAGTCCGGCATCGACGACCGCGCGCAAGGTCGCGGCGGCCTGGGCGTAGGTGCCGACCACGAGTCCGTCCGGCGCGGGATGGTCGGCGAGGTGGCGCCGCACGGCGTCGTACGCGCCAGCCGGGGTGAGGTCGGTGGGAATCCGTTGCGCGGCAGCGGGTCCGACGACGGAGGTGTACCCCTCGTAGCGCTGGGCGACCTGCCCGACTACAAGACCCTGCTCGACGCCGGATTCGTCACCCGCGGCAACTGATCGGCCAGGCGGCGGCTATGCGGGTCACGGTGTCGAGCGAAAGCGTTGTCATGGCAATCAGATTCGCCACGATCGCCGACGGTATCCAGGTGGTGTCGTGGCTGGGGATGACACCACCTGGAACGTCGTGGCTAGGCGAGTCGGACGTCGGCGGTGGCGAGACCGAAGATCTTGCGCCCCGCCGCCTTCGCGACGATGACGACCACGGCCGTCCGGGTCTCGGGATCGAGCGACTTGATACGGCCGGTGAATTCGACGATGCCCGCCGAGGCGGCTTCGATCACCGTGTAGTTCGACAGCCGGACTCCGTAGCGGAGCATGGCGCCCGGGTCGCCGAGCCAGCCGGTCACGAATCCCGCGCCTAAGCCCATCGTGAGCATGCCGTGCGCGATCACGTCGGGAAGGCCCGCGAGCGTGGCGATCTCGGGATGCCAGTGGATCGGATTCACGTCACCGGAGACCCCGGCGTAGTTGACCAGGTCGCCGCGCGTCAGGGTCACGGTCCGAGGGGGGAGCTCGTCACCGACGGCGACGTCCTCGAATCGCACCGACGTGAGCGGGGTCCGCAGGCGCGACACCGGAGAATGCCGTGCGGCGTCGCCCGGCTCCGGCACGCGGCCCGCGTCGGCGGCAGCGGCGGGCGTCGATTCGAGCCCGCTCATCATGACCCGGTCGATCGTGGCGCTGATGTCGGCGTTGACGTCGTCGCCGGTCAGCCCCACGACGGTGGTATGCATGACCTGCATGATGTCACCGGCCATGTCGCTGAACGTGTTCGTGATGGTGAGCAGATCCTTGCCGCCGATCCGGCGCACCGAGGACAACTCGACATCACTGACCAACCGCTCGCCGGTCACCACCGGCTTGAACATCTCGAAGACCTGATCGGTCTGCACGATCACGTCGTAGCCTTCGAGCACGGTCTCCAGCAGCTTGCGATTGGCCAGCATCGCCGCGGTGGAGATGAACGTGGTCGGGGCGATCAGCCCGGCGTATCCGAGCCCCCGGGCGGCGTCCTCACTCCAGTGCGCGGGGTGGAAGTCCTGGACCGCTCGCGCGTACTCCCGGATCTTCTCCCTGCCCACCTCGTAGTAGTCGTCCAGGCGGTAGTGATGCCCCACCAGACCAGCTACGTCGAACGTCGCCTCCACCAAGCCCTCCTCCATCCGGATTCCTTCCACACGGTAACCGGTGGCGGTCCACCGACATCATGAGTGAAACGACACCTTCTCACATGACTCGGCACCCGCGGCGGAAAACATCAGAAGGGATACTCCGCACACAGCTGCCCTGAGAAACTACGGACCGCATGTTCCCGCATCCGCCGCCCGTACACCGCATCCGAGCCCAGATCCGTATAGGTCTCGAACTCGCACTGGACGAATCCTGCCACTTCCGCCACATATACATCGAAGCCCGGGTACATCAGGCCCGCGTACGGCATGTCGTCGACATCCAGAGCGAGCACAGGGTACTCGCCCAGCGAATCGACCGCGCCCACCGCCAGCACCCGCCGCGAGTCCGACCCACCCGGCAGCAGGAAACACTCCGAAAAGCGTTCGGCCAGCACCTCGAAGGTCTCACCCCACGGCTGCCCCAGCTCATCGCCGACCAGCTCGTCCAACGGCCGCGGCGCGAATCCGCCGTCCTCCGCGAACCATCCGCAACGCTCGAACAAGGTGGTATCGAACGCGAGCCACTCCCGAAGGCTCGGCGACAGCGGACGCCCGGACGGAAACACCGCAGCGGCCAACGCTTCCTCGTCCATGGGCCGTGGCTCACCCGCCACCCACGGCGTGTAGCCGACCCACGCAACGGGCTCGAACATCGCCCGCCCGGGCTCGGTCCGCACCGACTCGATCACCCGCCGCGTCAACCCGACCCCATGCCGCACCACTTCAGTCATGGCGCGCAAGTTAACAGGACGGTCCGACGAAATCACCTGCCATCAAAGGTGATCCGTCGTTTCCGGGGGTCACACCCCAGGAACCGGGCGGGTGGCGATGGCGGGTAGGCGCAAGCTGGTGCGGCATCCGGTGGGGGGGGTGTCGCGGGCGGTAGATGTAGATCACTGAAATCGGGCACGCATTGCTACTACAAGGCGTCGCAGGTTCGGCCTAGGCTGATACGCAGGGAAGATCCCGCGAAACGCCATGGGGAGGCATCATGCGCGCAATTGCCCGAATCATTCAATACGTCAAGGCCATCGGTCGAGCTCGCAAGAATCAGACCGATCTGTTCGGCTGGCTCATCCGGCGGCCACAGCTGCTGGTCAGCACCCTGCTCCACGAGACGATGCTGCTGTTCTCCAACAAACTCGACCCGACCCTCAAGGAACTGGCCGAGCTCAAGACCGCGGCTCTGGTCAACTGCCAGTTCTGTCTCGACATCGGCTCCACGCTGGCCCACTTCGGCGGGCTGACCGAAGCGCAGGTCAGCGACCTGCCGACGTACCAGGACAGCGATGCCTACAGCGACACCGAGAAGCTGGTGATCGCCTTCGCCGAGGCCATGACGGTCACGCCGACCTCCCTGGATCTCGACGACCTGCGCACCCAGCTGCTGAGCCGGATGAACAAGTCCCAGTTGACCGAACTGACCGCCGCCATCGCGTGGGAGAACCAGCGGGCGCGGCTGAACCAGGCGCTGGGTGTGCGCCCCCTCGGCGCGGCCGAGGGTGTCGCCTGCGCGCTGCCCGAATCCCGGCGGCAGGTCGGCTGAGGCTCTTCTGTTCTCGCGGCGATGAATTCGGCGCGGTCGTACCGTCAATTCAGGTGTCCCGTTCCGAGCCACTTGGAGAGACCATGACCTCGACCGCACCTATCACCTCCGGAACCGTCGCGGTGCCCGACGGCACCATCTACTACGAAGTCCGCGGCAGCGGCCCGCTGATCGCATTGGTCGGCGCCCCGATGGACTCCGGCCCCTTCGGCGCGCTGGCCGAACTGCTCGCCTCCGACCACACCGTCCTGTGCCCCGACCCGCGCGGCCACGGGCGTAGCACCGTGACCGACCCTGACAAGGACTCGACGCCGGAACTGCGCGCCGACGACTTGGCCCGGGTGATCACCCACATCGGTCAGGGCCCGGCCGTGGTGATCGGATCCAGCGGCGGCGCGATCACCGGCTTGGCGCTCGCCATCGACCGGCCCGAGCTGGTGTCGACGCTCATCGCGCACGAGCCGCCGCTGCGTGAACTGCTCGACAACCGGGAAGAACTGCGGGCGCGGACCGACGAGATCGTGGACGTGTACAACACCGGTGACGCGATCGGCGCGATGCGCAAGTTCGGTGAGATGTCCGGTCTGTACATGCCGGAGGAGATGCTGCAGCAGATGTTCGGCGGCGAGCGGGACCCGCGGGCCATCGCCTCCGACGACTTCTTCTACCGCCACGAACTGCGCACCACCTCCGGCTGGCAGCCTGCCCTGGACGCGCTGTGCGCCACCCCGACGACGATCGTCATCGGCATCGGCGACGAGTCTGCGGACCTCTTCTGCGATCGCACCTCGCGTGCCCTGGGCGCTGAGCTGGGCATCGAGCCGACTCTCTTCCCGGGCGGTCACGCCGGGTTCATGGAGCAGCCCGACGCGTTCGCCAAGAAGGTTCGCGAAGTCATCGAGGCCGACTAGCGGGTTCGGCGACGGCCAGGTGCCGAGCTCGAGGGCCGGCGCATGGCCGTCGCTGATTGACAGCGAACTGCCCCCGTCGTAATTTACCGATCAGTCAATTCGTGTGGGTCGAGATCCAGCTACCCGCATCCGCCGACCTCGCCACCGACGACGGGTACCGCTATGAAGAACTATCTGGCCTCCGCGCTGCTGCAGCCGACGCCCTCGATCCGATCGATCGTCGGCGCGACCAGCACACCGGATCTGCACGGCCGCACCGTGATTCTGACCGGAGCGTCCTCGGGCATCGGCGAAGCGACCGCGCATCTGCTGGCCGACCGCGGCGCGCGGATCCTCGCGGTGGCCCGGGACCGGAAACGGCTCGAGCAGACCTGCGGGGCCATCACCGCCGACGGCGGCGTCGCCCACCCGATGCCCTGCGATCTCACCGATCCCGAACAGGTCGGCGAGCTGGCTGCCACCGTGCTCGAGCATTTCGGCACCCCCGACATCGTGGTCAACAATGCGGGGCGGTCCATCCGACGCAATGCCTTCGACGCCACCGATCGGGCCCACGACTACGAGCGGACCATGGCCGTGAACTACTTCGGGCCCGTTCGCCTGACCCTGGCCCTGCTGCCCGCGCTGCGGGAGGCGAACAGCGGCCACATCATCAACATCGGCACCTGGGGCACCACCGCCGGTGTCATGCCCAAGTTCAGCGCCTACCACGCCTCGAAAGCCGCGCTGGCAGCGTTCGGGCGCAGTCTCGGCGCGGAATGCCACGACACCGGAATCGCTGTCACCACAATCGGATTCCCGCTCGTGCGTACGCCGATGATCAGCCCGACCAGCGACTACGACGCCCAGGCCGCGTTGACGCCGGAACAGGCCGCCGACTGGGTGCTCACGGCGGTGCGTGACCGTCCGGTCGAGCTGTATCCCACGTATGCCGCGGCCTTGCGGCTGCTGTCGACAGTGTCGCCGCGGCTGGCGGACAGTTTGGTGCGCGCAGCAGGCATCTGACCCGTACCGGATCATTCCACCGGCGGAATCGCCCAGCGCGCGTAGGTGTTTTCGGGGCTCACCGTGATGATGTCGGCGACCTGCACGATGTCATCGGGGATGTGGCCGTCGAAGTGCGCCAGGCTCGGGATGATCACCGCGTCGGCCTCCATGCGGGAGACCAGGGTGCGGACCCGGACCAACGGCCGATCGGTCTCGGGACCGAAGACCACTGTCTTGCACAGGTCATAGCCGAGCCGACGAGCCAGATGCTGGATCTGAGCCTCGTCCCACTGCTGCTGTGCCCCCGACACATCATGCCGGAGGTATCCGATCGCTGACGGTTGTGGCCGCATCCTGCCGCTCTCTTACCCGATCCGCTTGACGCCGAAGACAACGCTACGGCCAACCCGCGTCGCGCATGGCCCGAATCCACCGAGAATCTGCTTGTCGCAAACGTGTCGCGATCGCCGTGTCGCGGATCACCCGCGGCTCAGGCCACTCCGAAACCCCTTGATATGCAATGCATTACCTAATTTCGGTGAGCCTTTCTTTGCTGGCGGCAAACGTTGTGAACTACTACCGTTCCCCTGGTGAGGGACGAAATGACTGGTTCGGTGGCGCTAGAGCATCCCGCCGAACCCCATGCGACAGGATTGGCCACCCGTCTGAATTGGCTGCGTGCGGGCGTTTTGGGCGCGAACGACGGGATCGTCTCCGTCGCGGGCATTGTCGTCGGTGTCGCGGCAGCGACGAGCAACAGCACCGCGATCCTGACCGCGGGCGTGGCCGGACTCGCCGCGGGCGCGGTGTCGATGGCCCTCGGCGAGTACGTCTCCGTCAGCACCCAACGCGACAGTGAACGCGCCCTGCTGGAAACCGAACGCCGCGAATTGGCCGAACAACCCGAAGCCGAGCTCGCCGAACTGGCTGCCATCTACCAAGCCAAGGGCCTATCCCCGGCCACCGCTCAGGCGGTGGCCGAAGAACTCACCGCCGCAGACGCATTCACCGCCCACGTCGAGGCCGAACTCGGCATCGACCCCCACGACCTCACCAACCCCCTCCACGCGGCCCTCTCCTCGGCCCTGTCCTTCACCCTCGGCGCACTGCTCCCGCTCCTGGCAATCCTGACGCCCCAGGCGATCCGGGTTCCCCTCACCATGGGCGCGGTCCTGGCCGCCTTGGCTCTGACCGGCGCGGTGGGCGCGCGCCTCGGACAGGCTCCCGTCGCCCGCGCGACCATCCGCGTCCTCGCCGGCGGCGCACTCGCGATGATCACTACCTACGCCATCGGCCACATCGTCGGAATCACCATCTGACCCACCCGATCACCAGGCCAGCGGGCCCTTCGCGTCGAAGAACCCACCCGTCGGCCCGTCCGCACCGATCTGCGCCATCCGCACGATGATCTCCGCCGCCTCCCGCACCGTCTGATGCCCGAGGTTGTGGTTCAGATCGGTACTGGTGAAACCCGGTTCCACCGAATTGATCCGAATACGCGGAAAAGCCTTGGCATACTGAATCGTCAGCGCATTGACCACGGTCTTCGACGCCGGATACGCAACACCCGGGTACTGATAGGCCGTGTCTCCCTCGGCAGTGATCCGGCGCAGCGAAGCCAGCCCGCTACTGACGTTGACAACCACCGGCGCATCGGACTTCTCGAGCAGCGGCAGAAACGCATGCAGCATCCGCACGGTCCCGAACACGTTGGTCTCGAAAGCTTCCCGCATCATGTCCGCCGTCAGCTCGGCGGCCCCCAGCACAGTCCCGTCCGCACCCATCTCCGTCTGAATGCCCGCATTGTTGACCAGCACATCCAGCCCACCGTCAGCCTCGATCGCAGCTGCTGCGGCATTCACCGACCCGTCGTCGGTGATATCGAGCTGAACAGCCAACGCACCGATCTCCTCCGCCGCCCGCCGGCCCCGCTCAGCATCCCGGCTCCCGATATACACGGTGTGCCCTTCCGCCACCAGCCGTCGCGCAGCCTCGAAGCCGATCCCCTTGTTGGCGCCCGTGATCAGAACTCTGCTCATTTCCCGACCATAAGATCTGGAGCGCACTCCATGTCAATCGCGGATACGCCGTTCTCACGCTGCCACGCCGGTACATCTCATTCGCAGGACTAGGTACCAACCGTTTGGCCATGGTAGTCCCTAGGACCCTCAGGGTAGTCTCCACCCGGTGGCCATCCTCTACCAGTTCGAACAGTGGGAGGAGACCCACAATGACTGATCCCGAGATGAATGACATCAGCCCAGAAGCAATGGCCGAGATCATGAATCGGCTCGAAGTACGTCCCGGAGAGCCGATGGACACAGAGCTGGCCGCCGATACCGAGGCCGATAATAGAACGGGTCTGCGTCCTCGTTCAGTGAAGATGTCCGATGATCTGGACCTTCGCTGCGGAATCCGCGCAAGCGAACTCGGCTTGTCCAAGAGCGCCTACGTCCGCCGCTTGATCGAGGCCGACCTGCATGCCGCCTACAGCATGAGCCAGAAATGGTCCCGCTCGAGGAAGCCCGCCTGGCAGCGCGACGAGCCGTCGACGACGCGTTCCAAGAGTTGTCGCACCGGACCGGCCACGCCGCCTGATCAACTCTCTCGAAGTACGCCTCGGCGACCGATTCGATGTCCACCGCGGCCCGGTGCATCTGCTCCTGCTACTGCTTGATCAAGCAATCGAATCCGCCCGAGCGGTGGGCGGGCCGAACACCGCGCGCAGCACCGGCCGCGCGCCCCGTGCCTGGCCGATGTCCGTCAGCATGGCCATGAACTCGTGGTAGTTCGTCTTGATCGGATTGAAGGTCCCGACGTTCTTCGTCAATCCGTAGGTCACGGGGGTGGATTCATGGGCGTAGGTGCCGAATATGCGGTCCCAGATGATCAGCACGGCACCGTAATTCTTGTCCAGGTAGGGATTGTCGGCGCCGTGGTGGACGCGGTGGTGCGAGGGGGTGTTGAAGATGTACTCGATCGGTGCGGGCAAGAAGCCGATGCGCTGGGTGTGGATGGGCCACTGGTAGATCGAGCTGGCGAACTGCCAGAAGAAGATGATGAACGGCGGGACGCCGATCAAGGCTGCGGGCATGAACGCGGCATTGTGGAGAAAAGTTGCGAAGGGCATCAGGAATGGCATCCGGATCCCGGTGGTCAAATTGAACTGCTCACTGGAGTGATGCACACTGTGAGCCGTCCACAATACGCGAACCCGGTGATCGGCCCGATGTCCCCAGTAGTAGCAGAAATCGGTCACGATCAGTCCGATGCCCCAGGTCCACCATCGGTCGGCGGGCAGCTGAATCGGCGTCAAGACGGCCCCGGCGAGGACGAAAGAAAATGGGACGAGCAGGTTCTCCAGTGAACGGGTAACCCTGCTCGCGATACCGATCACCACGCTGTTCCAGGTATCGGGACGATAGAATCCACGCTTCCGATCCCCGCCCGCACTGCGACGCCAGGAAACCCATTCGATGACTAATGTGAACAAATATGCCGGTATCACCAACATGAAGATGCGAGTGTAATCCACCGTGGGGCCCTTGTCGGAGTTGCGTGGCGGGGTCGGGGATTTCGACTATCCGACGCCGGACCCGCGACCGGTGGGGCACGCAGAACTGCTGCATCCGAAAAGCGCGTTCATGAGCGGAGCCAGGAGCGACGCAGGCAGGTCACTCGAACCGGTGGCCACCACGGGCTGTGTATTCAAGGACGTGGTTGCCGACCCGCTGGTCGCGACGGGTTGAACGGCGGTCGGTGTGGCGACGGCCATCCCCTTGGCGGCAGCCAGGCCGGTGAAAAGCACAGCGACAGCGATTGTTCCGCGAAGCCTGCTCCGATTATGAGATTCGGACACTGTGTGTCTCCCAGTTCGTTTGGTTGAGAGTTGCGTGGCGGGGTCGGGGATTTCGGCTATCCGCCGCCGGCCCCGACAACGGGGTTGCAAGCCAGCCGTAGCGAAGAACCGCTGCATCCGAAGAGTGCATTGAGGATTGGAGCGATCACGGGAGACCCCCACAGTGCGGAGTTCCCCGCGTAGACCCACGGCATGGGGTCCGCCGAGGCCGACGCGGACGCGCTCGAGGACCCGGTTGTCGCAACGGGCTGCAAGGCGTCCGGTGCGGCGACGGCCGCGCCCTTGGCTGCAGCCAACCCTGTGAAAAGCACGGCGGCAGCGAGTGTTCCGCGAGCTTTTGTTCGTTTTTCGAATTTGGACACTGAGAAGTCCCCCGGTTCGGTAGGTGTAGCGGTCCCGAGGCTATCGACTGTGAAGCGATCGCATGTCAGATTGTGTGCCCCGATTCTTGGGGGCGACTGGAAGC
>NZ_JBHWHH010000214.1:0-11234 GCF_042732555.1 Nocardia sp. NPDC059764 | reverse complement strand
TTTTCGCTGTGGAGGGCTGCCAGGTTCGGCGCGGATCCGGCCTGGTTCACTGGACAGCGTGTGTTCCGAAGGCCCGATCAGCCCCCTCGAATGTCTGAGCGTCTACGACGCCATCAAGTTGCGTCGTGACGTCCGCGCCGAATTCACCGGCGAGGTGGTCGACGACGCCACGCTGCTGCGGATCCTCGAGGCGGCCCATCGCGCGCCCAGCGTCGGCAATTCCATGCCGTGGGACTTCGTGGTGCTGCGCGATCCGGGCATGCTCGGCAAGTTCGCCGACCACGTGGCCGAGAAGCGGCAGGAGTTCAACGACTCGCTGCCCGCCGACCGCGCCGAGACCTTCAATCCGATCAAGATCGAGGGCATCGTCGAGAGCGGCACCGGGATCGTGGTGACCCACAATCAGGCTCGCGGCGGCACCCATGTGCTCGGCCGGGCCACGGTGCCCGAGACCGGCATCTACTCCACCATCCTGGCCATCCAGAACCTGTGGCTGGCCGCCACCGCCGAGGGCGTGGGGGTGGGCTGGGTGAGCTTCTACGACGAGCCGTTCCTGACCGACCTGCTCGACCTGCCGCCCGGCGTGAAGCCGGTGGCCTGGCTCTGCGTCGGCCCGGTCCACGAGTTCCAGCAGGTCCCGGACCTGGAACGGTTCGGCTGGCGCAATCGCCGCCCGCTCGAATCGGCTATCCACTGGGGGCGGTTCACGCCCCGCGCGGACGACTGACCTCGACGACTCAGTGCTGCGGGGCGGTGGCGTAGCCCACGCCCGCACCTGTCCGGCGCTTGCTCCGCAGGTTCGACAGCCCGATCGCCGAGCCGGTCAGCAGCACGAGGGTATCGAGCGGAATTCGCCACTGCCAGAACAGATCCGCGTATCGACCAGGATCCGCGATCGCCGCGCCGCGCAGCACGGCCAGCACGATCCAGATCGAAGCCGAAGCGGCGAACCAGAATTGGACGCGAGCGACCGGGCGGGCCAGCGCCACCATGATCAGCACCGACACGTTCACCGCGATCATCAGCAACGACAGCAGCAGGCCGTAAACCGTTGCGAGGCTGTTCACATCGCCGGTGTAGCCGCGATGCGATCCGGCGTACTCGGCAACGGCGTAGACGACGATCAGCACCAGCCCTCCGGCGAGAGCGATCGTCAGGGCCGCCCGGTACAGCCACTCGTTGTCCCACACCCGCGCCACGTACGCGCACAGCAGGCAGGCCGCCGCCAGCAGCAGCGCATCGGAGATGATGCCCGCGAATCCGCCGGTCGCGACGAAGGAGTCGACATTGTCGCGCCGACGCGGCTCGATGAAGATCGCGCCGAGGGCCAGCAGCGCCGGCGCCACGGTGAGCAACCGGGTGCGGGGCGCGCTGCACCACAGGGTGAGCCGGGCCAGGGCCACGGCGGCCGTGACGGCGATGGCGGCCGCGAAGACGATCTCCATTCGTTCCTCCCGCGGCCGCGCGCTACTCCTCCAGCAATCCGCGCCCGAGCCGTTCGCGTGGTGTGGTTGTGGACTGGTCCTCGGCGGCGTCCGGTTCGGGATCGGCCAGGCGCCGGGTCACCTCGGCGGCCAGTTCCGCGCCGGTCGCCTCGCGCAGCGCCTCCACCAGGGAGGCGCGCAGGACGTCGTCGCGGGTGAGGAACCCGGCCGCGATCAAACCTTCGATCGGACTCACACCATAGGTGCGGCAGAACGCGATGACCGTCTCCGCGACCGGCGAGTCGCCGCTCAGGTGCCGGGACACCCGCATCTGATTGGTGCCCATTCGCGCTGCGATGGCGCGGTCACTGTCGCCGTTGGATACCGCCTGCTTCCACTCCCGGAATCCCACACCTCGATTGTGTACCGGATGTGTTTCACGCTGCAATCATTCCGAGTGACGCGGCGGGTCCCACTCAGCGCAGCGCGTCGGTGGGGTGGTGCCCGATGACGGACACGTCATCCAAGGCGACCACGGGATCGCCCGAGTCGTTCTTGCCGTTGATGGTGATGGTTCCGGTGAACTCGTCACCCTGCTTGACCGACTCCCGGACCGGTCCGGTGAGCTCTACACGCGCCCCGTCGATCGTGTAGTACCGGGTCGGCTCCCCGTGCACGAACCCGAGCGTCCACACCGCCGCGTCCGAATACACCAGTCCGTAGACGGAATACCGTTCCCCGACATGTCGTCCGGCATCGTGCAGCCGCAGCTTCAGATCGGAGACCGGCTGCCCGCCCTCGGACCCGGTCGCCGGAAGTGGCAGCGCCGCAGCGTTTCCCGCTCCGGCGATCCCCGCCGCGAGCAGGACTGCCGCGGTGCCGATCATCGTCCTGCCGTTCATGATCCGCCTCCGCCCAGCTCGTTTCCCCAGGGATACCCATTCGACGCCGAGTCTCCACCAACGATTTTCGATCCGCCCGCTGGAAACCCCGGTCCGCCGTGGCGGATCGGGGTCTCACCTGCACGAAGGCGCATCCGCGCCGAATGTCGAAGCCGCGGCGCAGTCGCGTAGCCCGAGCACTGGCTACCAGCATTCACCCTGGTGACACAGAAGCGTGTCAGCTAGACCGCTTCCAGCACCGCCGAGGCTCCGATGCCGCCGGCGGCGCAGATGCCGAGCAGGGCGGTGGACTTGCCGGTCAGGGCGAGTTCGTTGGCCATGGTGGTGACCATGCGCGCGCCGGTGGCGCCGAACGGGTGGCCCAGGGAGACCGAGCCGCCGTGGACATTGAGCTTGGCCGGGTCGATCTCGCCGACGGCGGTGTCGCGGTCGAGGCGGGTCTTGGCCCATTCGTCGCTGGCCAGGGCGGAGACCACGGACAGGGTCTGGGCGGCGAAGGCCTCGTGGATGTCGACGAAATCGATGTCGCCCAGCGACATTCCGGCCTGGTCGAGGGCACGCGGCATGGAGATGGCGGGGCCGATGAGGACCTGGTCGCGCGGGTCGACGCTGACGAAGCTCCAGGAGCGGAAGGCGGCCAGCGGCGTGAAGCCGAGGGCGCGGGCCTTCTCCTCGCTCATCAGCAGCACCGCGGACGCGCCGTCGGTGAGGGGGCTGGAGTTGCCCGCGGTGACGGTGCCGTTCTCGGCGAAAACCGGTGCCAGTTCGGCGAGTTTGGCCAGGCTGGTGTCGCGGCGGACCAGGCCGTCGCGGGTGACGGCGGTGCCGTCGGGGGTGCTGACGGAGAGCACCTCGCGGTCGAAACGGCCGGATTCGATGGCGGCCGCGGCGCGGTGGTGCGAGGTGGCGGCGAAGTGGTCCTGCGCGCCGCGGGAGACGCCGTGGATGCGGGCCATCTTCTCGGCGGATTCGCCCATGACCTCGCCGGTGGTGCGCTCGGCGATCCGCGGGCGGCGCGGCATGAGGTCGTAGAACGGGGCCAATTGCGTTGCCGCGGTGAGGTAGTCCTTGGCCTTGGGTTTGCCCAGCGCCAGCGGCGCGGCGGCGTGCACCAGCTTCTGCGGCAGCTTGACCTCGGCATTGCTGGTGGAGTCGCTGCCGCCGGCGATCATGATGTCGTGTTCGCCGCGCTCGATGGCGGCGGCCGCGGACACCACGGCCTGCAGACCCGACGCGCAGGCGCGCGTCACCGTGTAGCCCTCGCAGCCCGGGTCGAGTTCGAGGTCGAGCGCGATCTCGCGGGCGATGTTCGGCGCGGCGCTGGGCAGAACCACGCCGCCCCACACGATGCCCTGGACGTCGCCCTTGGGCAGTCCGGTGCGTTCCAGTAGCCCGCGCACGGCGATGCCGGCCAGGTCGATGGAGTCCATGCGTGTGAAGTCGGTGAATGCCCGCACGAACGGGGTCCGCGCCCCGGCGACGATGACAGCACGGCGAGCGCCCTTGGTAGCCATGGCACAGTTTTAACTGATACGCGCCGTAACAGCAAGACTTGCCCCGGACAACAGGCGACCGGGGCCTGTCCCATGACCCCGGTCGAAAAGTGGATGTCCCTGGTTTACCGCGACTACGCGAGCCTGATGAGCCCGTAGTCGAAGGCGTGACGGCGGTAGACGACCGACGGTCGGTCGGTCTCCTTGTCCTGGAACAGGAAGAAATCGTGGCCGACGAGCTCCATCTGATAGAGGGCGTCATCGACCGTCATGGGTATCGCGGGGTGCTGCTTGGTGCGCACGACATGGCCGGGACCGGCGGATTCGCCTTCCATCGCAGCCGAATGGTCGTGGGCCTCGGATCCGTTGTCGGAGAACAGCGATTCGTCGACCAGACCCGCGGTCGCCTCCGCGACCGAGATCGGCGTCTTGTCCCCGTGATGCACGCGGCGGCGATCCTTGAGCCGACGCAATCGGCTCTCGAGCTTCTCGACCGCGCCCTCGAGGGCGGCGTAGAAGCTGTCCGCGCAGGCCTCGGACCGCACGATCGGGCCCTTGCCCCGGGCGGTGATCTCTATCCGCTGGCAGTTCTTGCGTTGACGACGGTTACGTTCGTGGGTGAGCTCCACGTCGAAGAGGTAAATGGTGGGGTCGAAGCGCTCGAGCCGAGACAGCTTGTCCGCCACATGAATTCGGAAATGGTCGGGCACTCCGCCCTCCCCCAGGGTCCTGCCCTTGACCACGACCTCCGCCGTGGTGGCCCGACTGGCTGATTCGTCGATGAGCTCGTCATCGAGCAGCACCGTAGTGCTTGCATTCTTCGCTGAGAGTCGTGAAGAAGTCGTCACGCGTACCTCCCGGATCTGGCCGCACAAGCCGCTCGTGCGGCGGGATTGAAACGTGTGCCGACCGATGGAACTCGCATCGGCACATATGTCCGAGGCGCCACCTCCAAACTTGCGGTTCGGGTGTCTGATCGCCAACCTAGTGCGCCAGCGACCTGTCCGCCAGTGTTCACGCAAATTTCGAAGAATCAAGCAGCGCAGGTAACCAGTACGGCACGCACGGCGATCCGCGCGGCGGTGAGCGCGCGGACCGATTCGGTCACCGTGACACCGGTGGTCAACACGTCATCGATCACCACTACCTCGGCATTTGCCGGAAACAGCGCGCTCGGGGGCTGGGTGGTGGCTACCATGATCCGCCCGTGCAGATTGTGCTGGCGATCGCGGTGCCCGAGGCCGACCGAATCCCGCACACCGGGACCCATGCGCAACACGCGCACCAGGCGGCAACCCGGTAGCCAACCCGCCGCGACGCTCGCGGCACGCACCACCGGATCCCCGCCGCGCCGCCGGGCAGCGGCCGCGCGACTGGGCGCGGGCACCAGCGCCAGGGGCCGGGACGCGTCCCGCAAATGATCCAGCCCCCTGGCCAATCCGGTTCCCAGCGGCCGGGCCAGCGCCCGCCGGCCCTGTTCCTTGACGCCCAGCACCGCCCGTCGCGGCGGACCCGAGTAGGCGGCCAGCGCCCAGCACGGCACCCCGGGATCGGCGCGCGGTCGGATCCGGATGGGCGGGCCGGACAACGCGGCGGCGCAGTCGGCGCACCACCAGGTACCGGCACGCCCGCACCCGCCGCAGGCGCGCGGCAGGATCAGATCCAGCAGTTCCCCCATGCCCCCAGTGTGCGCCTAGCCGGGCAGCACCGGAACCGCGTTTGCCCCCAGACCCGGAACTTCGCGCCAGTAGTCCTCGCGCCCTTCGGGATTGCGGGTCAGTTCCAGCACCGCGCGCGAATCGGCCACGTACTCCTGATCCGGGGAGGCGCTCACCACCCGCACCGGCGGGGTGAGGTTCTGCGAGGACTGGGCCCGGTACTCGGAACCGTCCACCAGCACCCCGGCCACCGGGTCCACCGTGCCGTCGCGGGCCACGATGACCCGCTCGTCGGTGAGCCAGTCGATGGACACCGCGGGGGTGGACAGTCCGATGGCCAGCGGCAGCGGCGAGGACAGCGCGAACTTCCCGTTCGGCTTCGGGACCACCACCGCCACGTACACCTTGCCGTTGGCGATGATCGCCGCCCGCGCCCCGGACGGGGAGATGCGCAGTTCGGTGATGGGGGTGCGCGGCGAGGTCGAGTTGATCGCCGCCGCCATCAGGTCGGCGATGTCGACGTCCTGCACCGACACATTGCCGGTGCTGCGGTCGTGCACGGCCCGGATCACCCGGTCCCCGTCCACCACCGACCAGGCCGAACTGCCGTCGGCGGGCCAGGTGGGCCGGGTGAAGGTGCCGCCGGCGGCGACCGGAAAGCCCTGCCCGTCATAGGTTCCGACGATCAGGGTGCGCTCGGGTTCGGGGTCCGGACGGCCGGAGCGGGCCACCGCGGCGACCAGCGTCCCGTCCGGTGAGAGCCCCACCGACTGCAGCGCGTGGGTGCTGCCGAAGAAGCCGGGGGCGGGCGTGATGCCGCTGCCGTTGACCGCCACCAGCGAACCGTCACGGACCGCGTGCAGACCGGTCCGGTTACGGGCGATCACATCCGGACCGCGGGCCTCCACATCGGCGCGCTGCCAGCCCGCCGAGTACTTCTCGACCAGCGGTTTGCCGTCGGCGTTGATCAGGTACGGGCCCAGCACGTCGGCCCCGGACAGGGTGAGCACCACCTGGGTGGCCAGCAGGTCCCGGTTGGCCGGGTCGAGCGCGGCCGCGCCGGAGAAGTCGACGGCCACCCCGCCGCCCCCGACCCCGACGCTGTCGGGATCGCCATTGGCCTTGGTGACCGGGCCGCGCTGCGACACGGGCGCGCCCATCGGATTGTGCACGGCCGGGGCCAGCGCCGACTGCGGTCCCTCGCTGAGCATGCTGAGCAGCCGCTGCGCCACCTGGTCCTTGCGCGCGGAGATCCAGCGCAGGTCCGGCACCATCCCGGCCCCGGCCAGATTCGGGAAGAACAGCGAATACCGGTGGTAGAACTTGGCGAACGCGGCCTGCTCGACGATGACGCCCGAGGGCAGATCCTTGATCCGCCACTCGCCGCCGATCTTCTCCATGTCGATCTTGGTCTCCAGCGTGCCGTCGGCGGCCCGGTAGGAGCCGTCCGCGGCCAGCTCGCCGATCTTGCGCGCCCGGATCACATAGGTGGCCGAATCGCCCGTGCGGGACTCGCGCAAGGTGTTCGGCTGCGAGTCCACGATGGTGATCCCGGCCCCGTCGTCCCATTGCACATTGGCCGCGGGCGAAAGGAATTGGCGCGCCAGCTGATGCCGGTTCGCCGGGTCCGCGGTGGCCTGCAGGTAGTCCAGCAGCAGCTGTTCGGGCTCACGCCCGGCCACCGGCGGGTTGAGCGCGGTGCTGGTGGGCTGGCGGTCCAGGCTGCCCAGCGCCTGCGGCGCCGACGAATCCGGCAGGCTCGCACAGGAGCTCACCGCGATCAGGCAGCCGAGGGCCGCCAGAGCCCGGAACAGGGCCCTCGCCGGCCGCCTCATGATTGGCCGTCACCCGGCTCGGCCGGTGCGGAGCCCCCGGAAGCGTCACGCCCGGAACCGGTTCCATCGGCGCCGCCGGGAGGTGTTCCGGCGGTGCCGTTGTCGGGGGGCTCGGGCTCGAAGCCCTCGCGGACGGCCAGGTCGGCGGCGTCGGCCAGGTCGGCGGCGGTCACGTCGCCGTGGTCGGCGGTGGTGTCGTCGATCCCGGTGGCGGCCGGGAATTCCGGGGCGATGGCGTCGAATCCCGGTTCCACCGTGTCGGCGTCGCGGCCGTCGGCGTCCGATTCGATTGCGGTGGGCACGGATTCGAGCGCGGCCAGGCCGAGCAGGCCCCCCGGGACCGCGTCGGGGCCCGCGGCGGCGTCGCCGGACGCGGTGTCCGAGCCCGCCGGGGCGTCGGAGCCCGCGATATCCAGAGCCAGTTGTTCGGGTGAGAACGCGCCGCGGATCTTGGGCGGCTCCAGCGGGAGTGGGCTCGTGCCCAGTTTGCGGCCGCGGACCAGCGGCAGGGTGAGCCGGAAGCTGGCGCCCACGCCGAGCTCGCCCCACGCCTCGAGCTTGCCCTCGTGCAGGTTGGCGTCCTCCACGCTGATGGACAGGCCCAGGCCGGTGCCGCCGGAGCGGCGCATGCGGGAGGGGTCCGAGCGCCAGAAGCGGTTGAACACCAGCTTCTCCTCGCCCGGGCGCAGGCCCACGCCCTGGTCGCGCACCACGATGGCGACGGCATTGGCGTCCACGTCGCCGCGCATGCGCATGAGGACGGGTTTGCCCTCGCTGTGGTCGATGGCATTGGCGAGCAGGTTGCGCAGCACCCGCTCGACGCGGCGCGGATCCACCTCGGCGACAAGGGGTTCCTCGGGCATGTCGACCACGAGTTCCACGCCGGATTCGCGGGCCAGGTGCCGCACCGTGGAGACCGCGGCCCGCGCGCACATGCGCACGTCGAGCGATTCCACCTGCAGCTCGGCCACACCCGCGTCGTGGCGGCTGATCTCGAGCAGGTCGTTGAGCAGGCCCTCGAACCGGTCGAGTTCGTTGACCAGCAGTTCGGCGGAGCGCGCCAGCGCCGGGTCCAGGTCGTCGCTGGATCCGTGGATGAGGTCGGCCGCCATGCGCACCGTGGTCAACGGCGTGCGCAGTTCGTGGCTGACGTCGGAGGTGAAGCGGCGCTGCAGATTTCCGAACTCCTCGAGTTGGGTGATCTGGTTGGACAGACTCTCGGCCATCTCGTTGAACGACATGGCCAGCCTGGCCATGTCGTCCTCACCGCGCACCAGCATGCGTTCCTTGAGGCGCCCGTCCGCGAATCGGCTCGCGATGCGGGCCGCGGATCGGATGGGCAGCACCACCTGCCGGGTCACCAGCGCGGTGATGGCGGCCAGCAGGACCAGCAGCACGATGCCGCCGATGAGCATGGTGCCGCGCATGAGCGACAGGCTGCGTTGCTCATTGGTGAGCGGGAAGATCAGATAGATCTCCAGCGAGTCGATATCGGCCGACGGACTGCCGATGATCAGCGCCGAACCTTTGTACCCGTCCGGGCTGGAGACCGTGGAGAACTGGTAGGAGACCTGCCGCTGCTTGACGAATTGCCGCAGCTCGGTGGGGATCTCCTGGATCGAGCCGGAGGTGAGCTCCTGTCCGCTGTCTCCCGTCATCGCCAGGGCGGCCTCGTAACTGCCTGCGGCGCCGCCGGTCTGGGTCCCGCCGGCGCTGGAGAACAGCGCGCGGCGGGCATCGTCGAGTCGACTCTGCTGGGTGCCCGAGTCGTGCACACCGGTCAGTTGATTCTGAACGGTGTTGCGGGCGCGACCCATCTCCTCGACGGCCGCGTTGATCTTCGCGTCCAACAACCGGTCGGTGATCTGACTCGTGAGCACGACGCCCAGAATCGTGATGACGATCAGCGACAGGGTGAGGGTGGACACGACGACCCGCAACTGGAGCGAACGCCGCCACACATGGCCCAGTTGCTCGCCCAGATTGCGGAACCAGGCCATCACTACCGCCAGCCACCGCTGCACGCGGTTTCTGGAGCCATCGATCACGGCGGTCCGGCCTTGTAGCCCACACCTCGAACGGTCAATACGATCTCAGGGTTCTCCGGGTCCTTCTCCACCTTGGCGCGCAACCGCTGCACGTGCACATTGACCAGGCGGGTGTCGGCGGCGTGCCGATATCCCCAGACCTGTTCCAACAGCACCTCGCGGGTGAACACCTGGCGCGGCTTGCGGGCCAGCGCCACCAGCAGATCGAACTCCAGGGGAGTCAGCGAGATCTGCGCGCCGCCTCGAGTCACCTTGTGCGCGGGCACATCGATGACGATGTCGGCGATCGACAGCAGTTCCTGCGGCTCCTCCTCGGTGCGACGCAAGCGCGCCCGCACCCGGGCCACGAGTTCCTTCGGTTTGAACGGCTTGACGATGTAGTCGTCAGCACCGCTTTCCAAACCCAGGACGACGTCGACCGTGTCGGTCTTCGCCGTCAGCATCACGATGGGCACACCCGAGTCGGCTCGCAACACCCGGCATACGTCGATGCCGTTCATGCCGGGCAGCATGAGATCCAGCAACACGAGGTCCGGGCGCAGCTCCCGGACCGCGGTCAGCGCCTGCGTGCCGTCTCCGACGACGTGGGGGTCGAAACCCTCACCGCGCAAGACGATCGTGAGCATCTCCGCGAGAGCCATATCGTCGTCGACGACCAGAATCTTCGGCTTCATAACGTCTAGTTTGTCACCTCTCCGGCTCTGATTCGGCCGCCACGCCAACACTCGTGACCTGTCGGCGGGCATCCAACCCTATCCAGCAACAATTTCCGCGAGGCGCGCGGCGAGTGTTGCCGGATCGTCTCCGGTTCGATGCACCCACCACGGTCCACGCCAGCTGATTTCGGCCAGCTCACGGTAGACCCTACCGGTGCGACGCTGCAGTCCACCGTCTTTCTCGTACGCGTCCAATGCGCGCGCGGCGTCGGCCGCGCCGCGCAGGCGGGCGCGCTCCTCGGCCACGTCGACCGGAACATCCAGGAGAATCTGGACATCCGGGGCCGGCAGTCCGAATCGTTCGAACTCCAATGCGGCGATCCAGTCCACGATTTCACCGCGCGCGTCCTGCTCCATCCGCGCGGCGGAATAGGCGGCATTGGAGGCGACGTAGCGGTCCAGTAGCACGATGTCGTTGTCCGCCAGCAGTTTCGAGAGCTGGTCGCGCGCGTCGGCCCGGTCGAGGGCGAACAGCAGCGCCATGGCGTTCACAGACTGCGCGGTATCTCCATGGCCGCCGCGCAGCGCCTCGGCCGCCAGATCGGCGTGCACCGAGACCCCGTACCGCGGGAAGGCCAGCGTCGCGACGCGCAGCCCGCGGGCGCGCAGATCCGCGACGACGGCCTCGGTGAGCGTGCGTTTCCCCGCGCCGTCGAGCCCTTCCATCGGAACCAGTACACCCATGGGCCGAGACTACCCAACCTCCGCCGCCAGGTAACGGCAGGTTCCCGTTTGTCCGGCAAGCCCGATCCGCGATCGCCGGAACAATATGGACGAATCCGAAACGTTCACGATTCAACCCTTGTAGGTTCTAGCCACCACTCCCCCTGCAAGGAGCGCACCCCCTGATGAAGACACGCCTCACCTTGGCCGCCGTCGCCATCTCCACCGCCGCCTTCTCCCTGGGCGGCACCGCGAACGCGGCCCCTCTCACCCTCGACCCCGCCACCCCGGACGCGGCCACCCAGGTCGCCGACTCCGGCTCGGCCTCCTCCCTCTCCTCCTCCGGCGGCTCGAGCAACGTCCTCGGCACCGGCTCCAGCGTCAGCCAACTCCTCAGCGCCGGCCTCTGCACCATCACCGGCGGCACCTGGATCCCGGTCGTCGACTACTGCCTCAAGTAGGACCAGCACGCCCCCCTGTGCCGCCGCCCCAACG
>NZ_JBHWHH010000213.1:0-11312 GCF_042732555.1 Nocardia sp. NPDC059764 | reverse complement strand
GTGACCGATGATCCGGTCACGCCCCGCGGTGTTCTCCGGTTCACCCGGCGTCGAAATGCTTACGCGATGCGGAAACCCGCGCCCGCCCCGCCGTGATGGTCGATGTCGGCCAACACCGTGGTGATGTTGGTGGCCAGCTCCGGCTCGTGGATCAGGTTGCCGCCACCGGTGCACAGCGGCAGTTCGATGGTGATCGGCCCGGCCCGGAAGTCGGTGCCCGCCACCACCATGCCGACCAGCTGGTCGCCGCGCAGCACGGGCGCGCCCGAGTCACCGTGGTTGGCACACACCTGGCTACGGAAGTAGGTGGACTTGGTCTCCCACACCGGACCGCAGGTGAAACCGGTGGTGCGGCCGTTCTTGCAGACGTTCTCGCCGATCTGCGGCGGCGCGCCCACCGCGTTGATGACCGACTGCGCGACCTGACGGGTCGGGATCACCCGGTCGGCGTTGAAGACGATGATGGCCCAGTCCATCTCCTCGTCCTTCTCGGCGATGACGCCGATACCGCCGGAGCGGGTGTACTCGGCGGCGATGCGCGCGCCGACCTCACCACAGTGGCCGGCGGTCAGTCCGACCAGCTGGTTCTTGTTGTCGTAGCCCATCGCGGTGATGGTGCACTCGCTGACCGAGGTGGCGTCCTGGAGGTCTTCGACGTAGACGCCGGAGCCACCGCCGAGCGTCACCACAGGGGCGGCGTCCGCGGAGCCGGCGAACAGGAGGGCGGAGCTCACCGCAGTGACGGCCGCGGCCGCCCAGTGCAGAACTCGGGCGCGGCCCGCAGACTTCATCAGGTTTTCCCCATCCCACGAAAAATCGATTCCAGCGCGCCGAATTCGGGAGCCCGGGGGCACGCGCGTGGAGCATGTCACGCCCGCAAGTGGTTGGCAAGTCCCCACTTCCGGAGCTATTCGGAAAAGCTATGCCCGGCAGCCGGTTCCGGCGGAAACTGACTTGGCCGTGTCGGTGGCCCGTGATAGAAATCCGGCAGTGGTGATCGCACCACCGAGAGCAGTAGCGGCCCATGCGCAGCGGCCGCTGCGAAATGGGGAGAATTCGAATGGCTTTCTCGGGCAAGCTCGCCCTGACCATGTTCGTTTCCGCGGCGGCCGTACTGGTGACGTCGCTGGGGGCCGGAACCGCCAATGCCGAGCGGGGACCGGACGGTTCGCTGTACGGCACGCTCGCATTGAGCACCGACGGCGGCACCTTCTACGGCGCCGCCTGGAACTACCCGAGCTGGGGTGCCTCCGACGCGGCCGCGCTGAACAAGTGCGCCCACCGCGGCTGCAAGGTGATGGTGCAGTTCGCCAACGGCTGCGGCGCTATCGCGGAGAGCGCGGACCACTCCTACTACTACGGCGGTTCGGGCCGCAACCGCGCCGAGGCCGAGCGTGACGCCATGGACCGGCTCACCAACTGGCTGCCGTCCCCGCCGGCCATGTTCGGCAGCTCGGCCCCGCCGAAGCAGTCCGTGCACGTGCGCTACAGCGAGTGCACCGCCGGCGCGTAAGTCCCTCGAACGAGCCCCGACCGGCGCATACTGGTCGGGGCTTGACCTTGACGCTGCGTCAACTTGCATCCTGAATTCGTCGAGGAGAACGAGAGGATACGAAAGGCCGGAACGTGGCAGCCGAATGGTCCATCCAGCAATTGGCAGCGGTCGCCCGAACCACCAGCCGCACCCTGCGGCATTACGGTGAGCTCGGGTTATTGCCGCCGAGCCGGATCGGATCGAACGGTTACCGCTATTACGACCAGGAATCCCTCGTCCGGTTGCAGCGCATCCTTTTACTCCGCGAGCTCGGTCTCGGCCTTCCGGCCATCGCCGAAGTGCTCGCCGGCCAAAAGGACACCGCCGCCGCCCTGCGCACCCATCTGGAATTGCTGAAAAACGAGCAGGACCGGATCGCGCGCCAGATCGCCTCGGTGCAAACAACATTGCGCAAGACGGAAGCAGGTGCAGAACTGATGGCAGACGAGGTATTCGACGGATTCGACCACGCCCGGTACAAGGACGAGGTCATCGAACGCTGGGGCAAGCAGGCCTGGGACAGCGGCAACCAGTGGTGGAACGCCATGAGCGACGCCGAGAAGAAGGCGTTCCAGCAGGTCCACCTCGATATCGCCGCCGACTACGGCCGCGCCCATGCGGCGGGCCTGCCGGTCGACAGCGACGAGGTGCAGGCCATCGTGCAGCGCCACCACGACTGGCTCGGGGCGTCCCCGTCCGGTGGACCGGTGACCGCCCAGTACTTCAACGGTCTCGGCGACATGTACGTCGCCGACCCGCGTTTCGCGAAGAACTACGACAAGCACGGCGACGGCACCGCCGAGTATGTCCGGGACGCGATCAGGGTATTCAGCGAAGTCCGCTTGTAGTCGAAAGTTCATGCCCTGCTTACCCTTCCACTGGAGGGGAAGCAGGGCATGTGGCGTTCAGCCGCCGAGGCCGGTGAGGCCGATCTCCATATCGAAGGGCTGATCGGTGCGCAGCAGCTTTCGATGGACGTCGACGGGGGAGTACTGACCCATGGCGTCGTCCAGCCGGAAGGTGTAGACGGTGGGTTCGAAGTCCTCGGCCTCGATGCGCCAGAAGTACGGAATACCGGCGCGTGCGTAGTCCATCGGCCGGATCATCCGATCCTTGCGGCGGGTGCCTGGCGACACGATCTCGACCGCGAGGTGGACCGCGGCCTTCGGATAGACGTTCGCCTCGGGCAGCGCGGCCGCCATATCGATGACCAGAATGCCCGGCACCGGCGCGAAGTCCTCGGTGATCTCGACCGCCTGCTCCACCTCGACCGACAGCTCTGCTGGGCAGACGGACTCCATCGCAATGGCCAGATGCCGTTGGACACGGTTGTGCCAGCGCGTGGCGGACGCCATCATCACGGCCACACCGTCCTCGAGTTCGAAGCGGAAACCCGGGTCGTAGCCCGCCCGGATATCAGCGACGGTCAGCCCGCCAGGCGCGGTCTCGATGCGATGCGGCTCGGCTGTCACGGCACCTCCCAAGGTTTCTACCTCAGCGTAGACCTGCGCGAAGGCGCGTTGCGCACCATCGCGCAGGTCTCGCCCGCGTGCCGAAGCCCGTGTCGTGCGTGTCGGCATCGGGAGGCTGTCGTGTCGTCAGTATCCGGTCACGCCGCGCACATCGACTGCATGACGCCGCGCAGGATCGGCATACCGTAGGTGGTGGGCGCGAAGGCGATGGTCTGGGCGATGCCCAACGGTGTCGTGATGGCCGCGCCCACCCCGGTGAATCCGGCGATGGTGGTGCCGGCGGTGAGCAGCAGGCTCGTGGTGTCGAGGGCGAAGGTGATGAGCGCGAAGACGTTCTCCACCTTCACATCCGCGAGCGGCAGGGTGTTGAGGGCGCGGCCCTCGTAGATGTCGAAGCCCAGGTTGGCCAGGAAGGTCAGCGGCCCGTAGTCCATGGCGTCCACGATCGGGCCGAGCTGCTCGGTGCGGCGCAGCATCATGATGTCGGCGACCCGGTTCTCGTGCAGGAAGCCTTGCAGTGCATCGGCATTGGCGTTCACCGACGCCGGGTCGACGGGCAGTCCGGCCGCGGTGGTGAGGAACTTGCGGGTGCGCTCGACCAGGTCGCCGGTCTTCAGTTCGGCCAGCGTGGTGCAGGTGCCGTCGGCCTTGGTGAGCTGGTTGGCCAGGTCGATGAGCGGCTGCGGCACGTCCACGCGCTCGTCGGGCAGATCCAGTCGCAGCTTCTGATACCCGCCATTGGCATTGCAGCCCAGCGACAGCTGCGACTGCACCGACCGCGCCAGTGACTTCACGCCGTTGAACAGCGCGCCCACCACCGGCTTGAGCACGAAGCCGACGGTCGGCACCAGGCTGGACGCGAACTGGGCGGGGATCTTCACGATGCGGGTGGCGAGAATGAACACCTCGACCACGTCACGCACCTTCAGCTGCGAGAGCGCGATGGTCTTGTGCAGGTCGCCGGTCTTGACGGCGTCCAGATTGTTGACGATGTAGGTGACGATCGGGTCGTCGAGGAACTGCGTACGGTCATTGACCTCGTCGGGGCCGAGCGGCAGCAGCCCGTTGCGGTGCACGTGGATCGAGGCGACGTTCTGCCGGAAGTCCTCGACCGAGCGATCGTAAGCGGCTTGCTGTTCGGCCGGAACCACCGTGCGAATGGCCGTGGCGGCCGCGGTGATGACGTCATCGAAGGTTGCGGCGGGCTTGCCGCAGACGTCGCCGGCGTCGGCGATCTCGGCTGCCGCGAGGGTGTCGCCCTCGTCGGCGCGAGCCGGGGCCGCGCCCGGGACGAGGGCGGCCGTGCTCAGGATGGCGGTGATGGACAATGCCCCGACGAGCGGGGCGAATCGTGCGAGGCGCATGTACGTGGTCTTTCGAGGGGCCGCGCAATCACACGGCAACAAACTGGTCGGTGTTACAAATCGAGTCGATATGTAATACAGCTTTCATGACGCAACTGTCTGTCGTTTCGTGAACTCTGAGCGAAAACCCCGCGACGAATCCCATTCGCCGGGATGGCCTGCGCCACCCCTGCCCACCGCCCCCGCCGGAGCCGACGCGCGCCCCCGGGCAGTGCCGGTAGTCTGGGCGACCGTGACCGTCGCATCCCCCTTCGATCTGATCGTTGTCGGCTCCGGCTTCTTCGGGCTGACCATCGCCGAACGCACCGCCAACCTGCTCGGAAAGCGGGTTCTGGTGGTTGAACGCCGCTACCACCTGGGTGGCAACGCGTACTCGGAGGCGGATCCCGAAACCGGCATCGAAATCCACAAGTACGGCGCCCACCTCTTCCACACCTCCAACAAGCGGGTGTGGGACTACGTGAACCAGTTCACCGAGTTCACCGGGTACCAGCACCGCGTCTTCGCCAAGCACAAGGGCCAGGCGTACCAGTTCCCCATGGGCCTGGGTCTGCTCTCGCAGTTCTTCGGCCGCTACTTCACGCCCGACGAGGCGCGGGCGCTGATCGCCGAGCAGTCCGCGGAGATCGAGACCAAGGACGCCTCCAACCTCGAAGAGAAGGCCATCTCCCTGATCGGCCGCCCGCTCTACGAGGCATTCATCCGTGACTACACCGCCAAGCAGTGGCAGACCGACCCGAAGGAGCTCCCGGCCGGGAACATCACCCGCCTGCCGGTCCGCTACACCTTCGACAACCGCTACTTCAACGACGACTACGAGGGCCTGCCGAAGAACGGCTACACCGCGTGGCTGTCGAAGATGGCCGAGAACGACCTCATCGAGGTCCGTGTCGACACCGACTGGTTCGACGTGCGCGACGAGATCCGTGCCCAGAACCCGGACGCCCCGGTCGTCTACACCGGCCCGCTGGACGCCTACTTCGACTACGCCGAAGGCGAACTCGGCTGGCGCACCATCGATTTCGAGACCGAGGTGCTCGAAACCGGTGACTTCCAGGGCACTTCGGTGATGAACTACAACGACGCGGATGTCCCCTTCACCCGCATCATCGAGCCGCGCCACTTCCACCCCGAGCGCGACTACCCGACCGACAAGACGGTCATCATGCGCGAGTTCTCGCGCTTCGCCCAGACCGGCGACGAACCGTACTACCCCATCAACACCCCCGACGACCGCGCCAAGCTGCTGGCCTACCGCGAGCGTGCCAAGGCCGAGACCGCATCGGCGAAGGTGCTGTTCGGCGGCCGTCTGGGCACCTATCAGTACCTGGATATGCACATGGCCATCGGCGCCGCGCTCAGCATGTTCGACAATGTGCTGCGCCCGCACCTGGAATCCGGCGCGCCGCTGGTGGATGAGGCCTGATGACCGCCCAACTCACGCGGGAAGACATGAGCACCGAGACTCGCGCCGTATCCCTGCTCCAGCGCATCATCCTGCCCCGGCCGGGTGAACCGCTGGACGTCCGCAAGCTGTACCTCGAGGAATCCGACACCAATTCCCGTCGCGCGCATGCCATCACGCGCACCGCGCTGGCCATCGGCGCGGAGTCGGAGGTGTCGTTCTGCACCTACTTCAACGCGGTCCCGGCCAGCTACTGGCGGCGCTGGAGCGTGCTGAAGTCGGTCGTGCTGCGCCTGGAACTGTCCGGCCACGGCCGCGTCGACGTCTACCGCTCCAAGGCCGACGGCTCCCGAATCCACGTGCAGGGCAATGAGTTCAGCACGCCGGGCGAGGGCGCGGCCGCCGCGGACTTCGTCGAGTTCGAGGTGGATCTGGGCCCGTTCGAGGACGGCGGCTGGATCTGGTTCGACATCACCACCGACAGCCACGTCGAAATGCGCAGCGGCGGCTGGTACGCGCCCATCGAGGCGCCGGGTGAGGGCAGCATCGCCGTCGGCATGCCGACCTTCAACCGCCCCACCGACGCGGTCAAGACGCTGACGGCCCTCGGCTCCGATCCACTGGTGCTGGAGAAGATCGAGGCCGTCATCATCCCCGACCAGGGCACCCGCAAGGTGATCGACGAGCCCGGCTTCGCCGAGGCCGCGGCCCGCCTCGGCGGTCGGCTGGCCATCCACGACCAGCCCAACCTCGGCGGCTCCGGCGGCTACAGCCGGGTCATGTACGAGGCGCTGAAGACCACCACCGCCGAGTACATCGTCTACATGGACGACGACATCGAGATCGAGCCGGACTGCATCCTGCGCGCGCTGGCCTTCTCGCGTTTCGCCAAGTCGCCCATCCTGACCGGCGGTCAGATGCTCAACCTGCAGGAGCGCTCGCACCTGCACGTGATGGGCGAGGTGGTGGACCGCTCCATCTTCATGTGGACCGCGGCCCCCAATGTCGAGTACGACCACGACTTCGCCAAGAACCCGCTGCGCGACCGCGACAACTCCAAGCTGCTGCACCGGCGCATCGACGTCGACTTCAACGGCTGGTGGACCTGCGTCATCCCGCGCCACGTGGCGGAGGAGATCGGGCAGCCGCTGCCGCTGTTCCTCAAGTGGGACGACGCCGAATACGGTTTGCGCGCAAGGGAACACGGCTACCCGACGGTCACCCTGCCGGGCGCCGCGGTGTGGCACATGGCCTGGTCCGACAAGGACGACGCCATCGACTGGCAGGCCTACTTCCACCTGCGCAACCGCCTGGTGGTCGCCTCGCTGCACCTGCCCAACGACGGCCGCCCGATGGTGGTCAACACCATCAAGGCCACGCTGAAACACCTGCTGTGCCTGGAGTATTCGACGGTCGCCATCCAGAACGAGGCGATCCGCGACTACCTCGCCGGGCCGGGCAAGCTCTTCGAGCTGCTGCCGACCGCGCTGGGCAAGGTGCACGCCATGCGCAAGGAGTTCCCGGACGCGGTCGTGGTGCCGTCCTCCACCGAGCTGCCCCTGGCCTCACGGGCCGAGGTCGGCGCGGTCGGCGAACCGGGCAACCCGCTCGCCAAGGTGGTGCGGCTCGGCAAGGGCGTGCTGCACAACTTCCGCAAGGCCAACCCGGCGCATCACGACACCCCGCAGTTGAACGTGCCGACGCTGGACGCGCGCTGGTTCCTGCTCTCGCAGGTGGACGGTGTCACCGTCACCACCGCCGACGGCCGCGGCGTCGTCTACCGTAAGCGGGATCCGCGCAAGGCCAAGGAGCTGTTCACCGAGGCCATGCGCCTGCGCAAGGAGCTGGCCGAGCGTTTCCCGGAGGTGCGCGAGCAGTATCGTCGCGCGCACGCGCATCTCACCAGCAAGGCCGCGTGGGAGAACGTCTTCGGCATCGACGCCGCTCCCGACGCCACCCAGACGAGGAATGAGCCCAAATGACGGCTGCACAGCCAGCTTCCGGCGTGGACCGCGGACTGCACGCGGTCCCGGACGCGTCGGCGACTCCCGCCGCCGCCCCGGCCGAGGTGAAGATTCTCAACCTGGTGCAGGGCACCATCGGCCAGAACCCGGCGGTCGTGAAGGCCGCCCGCGGCATGTCCCACTTCGGTGAGCATTCGCTGGGCTGGATCGGCATCGCCGCGGTCGGCGCGCTGGTCGACAAGCCGCGCCGGCGCCAGTGGGCCGGTGTCGCGGTCGGCGCGTTCGGCGCGCACGCCGCCTCGGTGGTCATCAAGCGCGTGGTCCGCCGCCCCCGCCCGAACCATCCGTCGGTGCAGGTCAACGTGTCGACGCCGTCGAAGCTCAGCTTCCCGTCCTCGCACGCCACCTCGACCACGGCGGCGGCTGTGTTGCTCGGCCGGTTGACCGGGCTACCCTTGCCTGCGGTGCTCGTCCCGCCGATGCTGCTCTCGCGGGTGGTCCTCGGTGTGCATTACCCCTCCGACGTGCTGGCGGGTTCCGCGCTGGGCGCAGCATCAGCCGCCGCCGTGCTCGCCGCCGAAAAGAGACTCGCGAAGTGACCGCCCAGGAAGAAGCCATCGTTGACATGAGCGAAGAGCCGACCAGCACCGACCTGGCAGAGGCGGTCGTCAAGGGACCGCCGAAGACGTTGGGCGGCGGCTTGATCAAGGCCATGCGCCCGCGCCAGTGGATCAAGAACGTGCTGGTCCTGGCCGCGCCGCTGGCGGCCGGCAAGACCGCCGCGGGCGATCTGGTGATCAGCGACGTATCGGTGCTCGGGCACGTGGCCCTGGCGTTCGTGGTGTTCTGCATGGCAGCGTCGGGCATCTACCTGGTCAACGACGCCCTCGACGTGGAAGCCGATCGCGCCCACCCGACCAAGCGTTTCCGGCCCATCGCGGCCGGCGTGGTGCCGGTGAACCTGGCCTACGCGCTCTCGGCGGTCCTGCTGGTCGGCTCGGTCGTGCTGTCGTTCGCCGCGAATTGGCATCTGGCCGTGGTGATGGCGGTGTACGTCGGCATCCAGCTGGCCTACTGCTTCGGTCTCAAGCACCAGGCGGTGCTGGACATCTGCATCGTGTCGTCGGGCTTCCTGCTGCGCGCGGTCGCCGGCGGCGTCTCCTCGGATATCCGTCTGTCCCAGTGGTTCCTGCTGATCATGGCGTTCGGCTCGCTGTTCATGGCGGCCGGAAAGCGCTACGCCGAACTGAAATACGCGCTCGACACCGGTGCGAAGATCCGCAAGTCGCTGGAGTACTACACGCCGACCTACCTGCGTTTCGTCTGGACCCTGTCGGCCACCGCGGTCGTCGTGTTCTACGGTCTGTGGGCGTTCGAGCAGGATCGCGCCAAGGACACCATCTGGTTCGCCATCTCCATGATTCCGTTCGTCATCGCCATCATGCGGTACGCGGTGGACGTCGACGGCGGCGAAGCGGGTGAGCCGGAAGAGATCGCCCTGGGGGACCGGGTCCTCCAGTTCCTCGCAGTCGCCTTGATCGGAGCTCTGGGTGTCGCTGTCTATCTCACCTGACGTGGTAGAGGGAGAAGAGCGAGAGACGGGCGCGCCGACGGCACAATTGCCGGTCGGTCGCGCCCGTCGGCGTGCGGATGACTCCGCGCGCGGTGCCTCGCGACTATCCCGAGCCACGTTCATCGGTGGGATCGCACTGACCGCGACACTGTTCGCGGCCGGTGCGTGGCAACGGCGCTGGATCGCCGACGACGGCCTGATCGTTCTCCGCACGGTGCGAAACCTGCTGGCGGGCAACGGTCCGGTCTTCAATGTCGACGAACGCGTCGAGGCCAACACCAGCACGGCCTGGACCTACATCGTCTACTTCTTCAGCTGGCTGACCCAGGCCCGGCTGGAATACGTGGTGCTCGGGATCGCGCTCACGCTGTCGGTGCTGGCCATCGTGTTCGCGATGCTCGGCACCGCCCGGCTGTGGGGCGGAACGGGTTCCGCGCTGCTGCTTCCGGCGGGCGTGCTGGTCTACATCGCCCTGCCCCCGGCGCGTGACTACGCCACCTCCGGACTGGAGTCCTGCCTCGTCATCTTCTGGCTGGCGGTGCTGTGGTGGGGGATGGTGCGCTGGTCCCAGGCCGAGAAGGTGCGCCCCGCGGGCTTTCTCGCCCTCGTCTTCTTCGCCGGATTGGCCCCGCTGATCCGCCCGGAGATGACACTGGTCGGCGCGCTCGCGTTGCTCATGCTGTTCTGCGCCCCGGCGCCCGAGACCCGCTTGCGGCCCTGGCTGTTCCGGGTGCTGATCGTGGCGGTCGCGGGTCTGCTGCCCGTGGCCTACCAGATCTGGCGGATGGGCTACTACGGCCTGCCCTACCCGAACACCGCGGTGGCCAAGGACGCCGGCGGCGCGAAGTGGGGCCAGGGCCTGGTCTATCTCTGGGATCTGGTCGGGCCGTACTGGCTGTGGCTGCCGCTGCTGGTGCTGCTGGTGGCCGGTGTAGTGGTCGGGCGGCAGCGTCGCGACCAATTCTCCGGTTCCTATCACCCGGGCGAATCCCGGAAAGCCGGATGGCGCGGGCGAATTGACAGTTTCAGCCACTGGCTGCGGACCCCCGCCGCGGTGGTCGCGCTCATGCTGGGCAGCGGATTCGTGCTCACCGTCTACGAGATCCGGGTCGGCGGCGACTTCATGCACGGTCGCATGCTGCTGCCGCAGGTGTTCTGCCTGATCCTGCCCGTCGCGGTGCTGCCGCTGCGGCTGCCGCGCACGGTGGCGGCGGGCGAGACCGGAATGCGCCGACTGGATTGGGCTTTCGTGGTCGTGCTGGCCGCGTTCGCCGGGACCACGGGGTGGGCGCTGTTCGCGGCCGACACCACGGCGATCACCACCGGCACCAAGATCCGGGCCAACGGCATCGTGGACGAGCGCGTCTACTACGTGCTCAACACCGGCCACGACCACCCGATCCGCGCCGAGGACTACCTGGACTATCCGCGCATCCGCGCCATGGTCCGGGACATCGAGAATTCGAAGGACGGCGCGCTGCTGCTCAGCTCGCCCTCGTTCATGAACTGGTACCTGGTGCCCGCACCGGTCCCCGAGGGCAATCAGGAACACGTGGTGTTCTTCCTGAATCTCGGCATGACCAGCATGAACGTCCCGCTGGAGGTACGCGTCATCGATCAGATGGGCCTGGCGTATCCGCTTGCCTCGCACACCGATCGACTGACCGACGGCCGCATCGGCCACG
Organism: Nocardia sp. NPDC059764; assembly: GCF_042732555.1. Taxonomy (NCBI): domain Bacteria; kingdom Bacillati; phylum Actinomycetota; class Actinomycetes; order Mycobacteriales; family Nocardiaceae; genus Nocardia; species Nocardia sp. NPDC059764. The sequence goes on along the minus strand of NZ_JBHWHH010000213.1, from coordinate 315 downwards.
ACAAGAACCTCTACTCCGACTGGGTGGTCGTGGACACCGGCATGGTGGACAAGCACCCGTGGATGCCGTGGTTCCTGGACGAGAAGTGGACCACGCAGGCGCGGACCGCGTTGTCCTGCCCCGCCACCCAGGACATGCTGGCCTCGGTGCGCGCGCCGCTGACCTTCGACCGCTGGCGGCACAACCTGGTGCAGTCGCTCGATTTCGCCAAGTACCGGATCGATCGGGTCCCGAAGTACGAGATTCAGCGCTGCGGATTGGTCGATCCGACCGAGCCGCCGAAGTAACCGGACAGCACAGCAGCCCCGTATCCAT
>NZ_JBHWHH010000212.1:0-11354 GCF_042732555.1 Nocardia sp. NPDC059764 | reverse complement strand
ATGGAGAGGCGACCATAGCCGACCGCCCACACCATGTACGCCGCCGCCGCGCACCTCGACCGCGACGCCTGGTCGCGCCCCGGCGCGCTGGACACCACGGTCCGGCTCGGCTTCGGTCCGGTGCCCGGCCCCATGGCCGCCCTGATCCACCTGACCGAAATCCTGGTCCACGGCATCGACCTGGCCGTCGTCACCGGGCAGCGGCGCCTCATCGACGAGCGGCAGGCCGACTACCTGCTCACCGTTATGCGATCCATGGACTTCGACGCCTTCCGGCGCCCCGGCATGTTCGGCCCGGCGCGGCCGTCGTCCGCCGACGCTCCCGCTCACGACCGGCTGCTGGCCTTCCTCGGCCGGTCTACTTCTGCAGCGTGAACTGCATGACGTCGAGGTGCCCCGCGCGGAAGTAGTGGGCGCACCCGGTCAGATACTTCATGTAGCGCTGATAGACCTCTTCGGAGGTGAGCTCGACGGCCTCGGCGTGGTGGGCCGCGAGGGATTCCGCCCACAGGTCAAGGGTTTTCGCGTAGTGGGGGCGCAAGGATTGGATTCGGGTCGTCCGGAATCCGACCGCCTCGGCCTCCCGGGGGACGGTGTCCTTCTGGGGGAGCTGGCCGCCGGGGAAGATCTCCCGTTTGACGAAGATGTGGAACAGGGCGTCCTCACGGGTCACCGGAATCTCGGCGGCCCGCAGGTCGGCGAGGCTGTGGCCGATGATGGTGTGCAGCAGCATGCGGCCACCGGGGGGAAGCATGCGGTGGCAGCGGGTGAAGAACTCGGGGTAGCGCTGTTTGCGGAAGTGTTCGAACGCCCCGATGCTGACGATGCGGTCGGCGGTGCCGTCGAATTCCTCCCAACCTTGCAGGCGCACTTCGGCTTCGGAGATGCCCAGATCGCGTAGTTCGGTGCGGACGTACTCGAATTGGTTGCGGCTCAAGGTGAGTCCGATGACGCGGACTCCGTAGGTGAGTACGGCGCGGATCATGGTCGAGCCCCATCCGCAGCCGACGTCGAGCAGGGTCATGCCGGGTTCGAGCCCCAGCTTGCCGAGCGCCAGATCGATCTTGGCCAGTTGGGCCTCTTCCAACGTCAGGCCCGCGCGTTGGAAGTAGGCGCAGCTGTAGGTCTTGGAGGGGTCGAGGAACAGCGCGTAGAAGTCGTCGGACAGGTCGTAGTGAGCCTGGACCTGCCGGTAGAAGGGCGCGAGCTGGGCCATGGCATCTCTCCCCGGGTGTGGTGACGTCGGAGATATGGACATCCGGACATACGTAGCGGTCGGGCCCTGGGTTCTACATCGCGGACACGCCGCCAACACGCCGCGCTTTTCATTCCGAAATTGCCATTCGACCTCAGCGTAGCGGCCCCGGCTGCTTTCCTGAAGGGAAGTGCAGCATCGAGTCAGCAAACACAATTCGGAGGGTTGGGGACCGGCCATGCACCGCACCGGACACGAAGAGGTCCATCCTGGCAGGCCGTGGTTGTGGACGATTCTGGTGGGAGCGGTGGTGGTGGGACTGGCCACGTGGTGGATCAGACCGCAGTCGTTGAGCTGCAGCACTGCCGCGCCGACGCCGACGGTCGTCACGCTGTCCGCCGCACCCGCACCGAGCGCGGTTACTCCTCAGCAGATTCGAACCGTGGACGCGTCACCGCCCCTGGAGCAGGTCGAGGCCCGGTTCTACGACTTCGGTCCGGGCGTCGCCTGCTCACTGCCGGATCTGCCGCCGGACGGCTATTACGTCGGTGTCCCGACCAGCCGATACGAGGGTTCCGCCCCCTGCGGCTCCTACGTCGACATCGACGGCCCGCTGGGCAGCGTCCGTGCCCAGATCGTCGACCGTTGCACCGGCTGCGGCCCGGACCAATACGACTTGAGCCGTTCGGCTTTCGAGGCGATCGCCGATTCCGTCGACGGCGTCGCGCCGGTCAAGATCAGCGCCGTGCGCGACCCGAACCCCGCGCCGGAGCTGTTCTACCGCGTCCAGCAGAGCTCTTCGACCAGCTGGATCGGAATCCTGTTCTCCGGCACCGGCAATCCCCTCGCGCAAGTAGCCTTGCGCCCGGATTCCGGCGGCGACTACCGCCCGATGCGCCGGGGCTACGACAACTACTGGACCGTGTCGGGCATCGGCAGGGGCCCGTTCACTGCCCAGGTGACCGACATCTACGGCCACGTCGCGTATGTCCCCGGGGTCGCGATCGAGCCGGGGCAGTTGCGCCGCACCGGAATTCAGCTCTACGACATCACGGCCGAGCCGTCCCCCGCCCCGTCCGAGCCCCCGGCCCCGGTGGTCGTGACCACGGTGGTCGCCGCCCCCGCGCCCTGCACGCCGTAACCCGCCGCCGCGCCCGCGGTATGGCATCATCGAGTGAAACGTGTTCCAGTTCGACCGCCGCGACGGTGTGCCGGGAGGCCCTCGATGACGAACCCCAGCTCGGATACGACCACGCCCGCCGCGCCCCGGCGCGGCCGCCGCCTGTCACCGCGCATCTCCCGGCTGACCGAGGTGCCGCAGGGTGAGATGGTGGAGCTGCCCGACCGCGGCGTCACCTACGTGGTGGACCTGCCCGGCCCGACCACGGCCGCGCCGACCGTCCTGCTGCTGCACGGCATGGCGACCACCGCCATGCTCAACTGGTTCCCGTCGCTGCGCGAGCTGAACGCCCACTACCGCGTGGTCCTGTTCGATCAGCGCTGGCACGGCCACGGAATCCGTTCCGAGCGTTTCGATCTCGACGATCTGGCCGACGACGTCATCGCGGTCGCCGACGCCGTGGGCATCGAGCGCCCCATCCTGGCGGGCTACTCCATGGGCGGTGTGGTGGCCCAGCTGGCCGCGCACCGGCACCCGGACCGGGTGGGCGGGCTGGTCCTGGCCGCGACCACCTACCGTTTCCAGGAGAAGTGGCGCGAGCGCGCCTTCCATCGGGGCTGGTCGGCGACGGCCGCCCTGTTCTCGGAATGGTCGTTCCGCCGGGCGGAGCTGCGTCGCGACAAACTGCCCACGCTGCCGGAGTCCTCGTGGCCGGTGGGCCGGATGGATCGCTGGGCGATGACGGAGCTGCGGGCCACCAGCGGCTGGGCGCTCGCGCAGGCGCTCGCGGTGCTGGGGCGTTTCGATGCGTCGGAATGGCTGCCGACGCTGAAGATGCCGACGGCGGTGGTGATCACCACGCGGGATCGGGCGCTGCCCGTGTTCCGTCAGCTGGAGATGGCGAAAGCGATTCCGGGAGCGGAGATCTTCCTCGCCAGGGCGGGCCACGCGGCCTGCGCACTCGAGGCGGACGTCTTTGTCCCGGTGTTCCTCGAGGCCGTGCAGTCGGTGGCGGAGCGGCTCTAGACGGTAGCCACTCGGTTCGGGCTCAGCCCTTTTCGCGCGCGGCCTTGAGCAGCGCGGTGATCACCTCGGGGACGGCGTCGGCGATCTTGTCCACATCGGGGACCAGTTCCTTGCAGGCGATGAAGCCGAAGTCCAGGTGGCCGTTGTTGGAGATCACGGTGGCGGTCAGGCCCGCGCCGTGGAACACCGGTCCGAACGGATACATCGACGACACCCGCACCCCGAGGAAGTACATCGGGAAGTTGGGCCCGGGCACATTGGAGATCACCAGGTTGTGCACCACCGGGTGGTGATCGGCCAGCTTGAGCGAGGAGTACGCCCGGGCGGCGAGCTGGAAGGTGTTGGGCGGGGCGTACTTTCCCCAATCCTGGAGGAAATCCGCGCCGATCAGGTTGTGCTCCTCCTTGGCCCCGCGATTGTCCTCGGCGATGGCCAGCACCCGCGCCACCGGATCCTCGATCTCGGTGTAGAGCCGGGCGAAGATGGTCGACACCTTGTTGGTGCCCTCCTCGTGGCGTGAGGTGTCGTGGGTCGACACCGGAACCGAGGCCATGAGCGAGGTTTCGGGCAGTTCGTCGTGCAGTTCGAGGTAGCTGCGCAGCGCGCCGCCGACCACGGCCAGCACCACGTCGTTGACCTTCACCCCGAAGGCGGTCTTTATCTCCTTGATATCCGACAACTCGGTCTGTTCGAAGGAGATGGCCCGATGCTGGGTGATTGCCCGATTGAACGGCGTGCGGGGCGCGGTGAACGGCAACGGCATACCGCGGCCGCCGGATTCGCGCCGCCGCTGCACCAGCCCGCCCAGAATGCCGACCGTCTTGGGCACCATGCCGACCATGCCGAGGCGCCCCGGCAGGTTCAGCAGCGCCTCACCGGCGAGCTGCAGATCGGTGGGTTCGGCCTCGGCGGTGGTGTCCTCGGCGGGCGGGGTGTAGGTCACGCCCGGCTGCATATCGCACAGGTGCATCATCATATTGGTGCCCGTGATGCCGTCCACGATGGCGTGGTGGTACTTGGAGACCACCGCCACCCGGCCGTGCGGCAGGCCTTCCACCACCCACATCTCCCACAGCGGGCGGGCGCGGTCGAGGGGGCGTCCGGCGATGTCGGCGGCCAGTTCGGCCAGCCCGCGGTCCCCGGCTCCGCTGGGCAGCGCCAGCCGCCGCACGTGGTAGTCGAGGTCGAAGTTCGAATCCCGTACCCAGACCGGATGATCGAGGTTGAACGGAACCGCGTGCAGCCGCCGCGTCATGGCCGGGATGAGGTGCAGCCGCCGGCCGAGTTCGGCCTTGAACGCCTCGTGCTGATAGGTGACCCCGTCGGCGGCGGGGTCGAGTATCAGCAATGCGCAGACGTGCAGGAGTTGGGTGTCTGTTTCGAAATAGAGGAAGCTCGCGTCGAGCCCGGTAAGTCGTTCCATACCAACACACTATGAGAACCGGTTGTATTTTGCGTGCGGTTCGCGGTGCGCTCCGGAACCGGTCCGAGCCCGTTTTGTTGCCCCAAAGTTGCACGTAGATAACAAGTTTCACGATGAAACGGTTGGGTACCAATCAGGTGTCTCTCCAGTGGAATTCGTTGCCGCCCTTCCGGAGCGTTCTTACCTTGGGTCACATGGTCCGGTGATCGTTCTCTAGTCAATGACAAGAGTCACCGGACTTCTCACAATGACGTGAGAGGTGAGGACGATGGGCGACCGGAAGGTGCTGCCGTCTGGAAGATGGCGTACGGCATGGGGTGTCGCGATCATGCTGACGATCGCGACCGTGTTCGTGCCACAACCGAGTTCCCACGCGCAGGGCTGCGCCGATGTGGACGTCGTAGTGGCCAGGGGCACAGGCGAACCCGGCTGGCTCGGCGATCAGATCGGCGACCCCCTCTTCGGTGTCTTGCGGGACCGGCTGCCCATCTCGATGTCCGCCTACCGCGTGAACTACCCCGCCGACTACAGCTTCGACGTCGGCGCGGGCAGCGCGGATCTGGTGCGGCACTTGACCGTTCGCGCCGCCGCCTGCCCCGGCCAGCAGTTCGTCCTGGTCGGCTACTCACAGGGCGCGGCGGTCGTGCAGGCCGCGCTGGGCACCGGCGTGGTGTCCTGGTACCCGGGCCGCGTCCAGCTGCCGCGCTACCTCGGCGACCGGGTGGCGGCGGTCCTGCTCTTCGGTGACCCCGTCCGCGGCCTGGGCTGGAATGTGCCCGGCGAGTTCCTGTCCCGCACGGGGGACTGGTGCGTCGGCGGCGACCCGGTGTGCGGTTCCGGCCTCAATGCCAACGCGCACGTCGCCTACGGCAGCGATCTGGTGGCCGCGGCCAATTTCGCCGCGGACCACATCTGACCCCGAACTGTGTGAGGTGCAACTACTCCGCCGAACGGATCCGAATACCGTCGCCGGGCAGGATGATCACCAGTTCAAGCCCGGAATCCGGTTGGTGATCCGCGCCGCCGGCGCGGGCAGGCCCATGAGCGGCTGCACGATCGGGGCCAGCGCCAGCAGCGGACTGCGGGACTCGGGCTTGGCGGTGACCTCCGCCGCGCTCTCGCCGGTCGCCGTGGTGGATTCGGCGTCCACCGCCGGGTGCCCGGTCTTCGGCTGCGAACGTGCCGCCTTGGACTCGCCGAACATCCGGTAGCCCTGGTGCAGGATGGCGCGTTTCACCGACGGCATGACCGTGTCCACGAACTGCGCGAAGGTGCCGATCGGGGTGTCGATGCGGCTGGGCCGGTGCTCGAGCGCCCGCACCACGATGGCGGCGGCCTGATCCGGGCTGTGCACCGGAATCGACTTGTACAGATCGGTCGGCGCGATCATGGCGGTCCGCACCAGCGGCATACGCACCGAGGTGAAGGTGATTCCGGCGTCGGCGTTCTCGACAGCGGCGATCTCGCTGAAGTTGTCCAGCGCCGACTTGCTGGCCACGTACGCGGCGAAGCGCGGCACCTTGGTCTGCACCGCGATCGAGGAGATGTTCACGAAGTGCCCGAAGCGGCGTTCCCGCATGGACGGCAGCAGCGCCAGAATGAGCCGCACCGCGCCGAAGTAGTTGACCGCCATGGTCCGCTCGAAGTCGTGCATGCGGTCGGTGGAGTTGAGCACCGAGCGGCGGATCGAGCGTCCGGCATTGTTGACCACGTAGTCGACGTGCCCGTAGTCGGCGAGCACCTGCTTGACCAGCAGCTCCACCGACTTCTCCTCGGTGATGTCGCAGACGTACGCCTGCGCCGCACCGCTGTCGGCCCGCACCGCGGCGGCCGCGGCCTCCAGGTCCTCCTCGGTGCGCGCCACCATGAGGACGGTCGCGCCGCGCTTGGCCACGGCGTGCGCGGTGGCCAGGCCGATGCCGCTGGACGCGCCGGTGATCAGCACGATCCGGCCGCCGAGACCGCCGTCGTGGCGGCGGGCGCGGTCCGGGTCGAGGTGGGTGCGCCAGTACGACCACAGCGTCTCGGCGTAGTCCTCGAAGGCCGGGACCTCGATGCCGGTGCCGCGCAGGTGCGCCCGGGTGGACTCGGAGACGAAGGTCGACTCGAACGCGGTGTGCGGGGCGACCTCGGCGGGAATGCCGAAGCGCTCCAACAGGAAATCGCGCACCGTGGGCACGCCCGGCAGTCCGCCCAGCGCGTGCAGCGCGGTGTGCGAGCCGGGCACGGTGCCGATCGCGGTGGGGGCGCCGGCCGCGCGGGCCAGCGCGTTGTAGATCTCGGTGAAGGGCTGCGGTTCCGGGTTGGTCAGATGGAACGTGCGGCCGATCAGACCCGGCTTGGCGATGAGTTCGAGCATGGCCGCGACCACGTAGTCGACTGGAACGATATTGGTGGCGCCCAGATCCGGGATCGGCACCGGCAGTTCCGACGGCAGCGCGCCGAGTCCGGCGATGGCGGGGAAGAAGTAGTAGGGCCCGTCGATCTTGTCCATCTCGCCGGTGCGGGAGTCGCCGACCACGATGGCCGGGCGGTAGACCCGCCAGCGCAGGTCCGCGGCCTCACGCACCATCTTCTCGGCCTCGAACTTGGTGCGGTGGTAGGGCGAGTGCAGACCCTGGCCCAGATCGAAGTCGTCCTCGAAGAACTTGCCGCGGTGGTCGCCCGCGACCGCGACCGAGGACACGTGGTGCAGGACCGCGCCGAGTTCGCGGGCCAGCGCGATCACCGATCCGGTGCCCCGCACGTTGGCCGCGTAGGTGACCTCGGGGTCGGCGGTCATGTCGTAGACCGCGCCGAGGTGGATCACGTGGTCGGCGCGGGGCGCGTCGTCGATCAGTCCCAGGCCGGGCGCGGTCAGGTCGCCGACCAGCGGGAACACGCGGTCCTCGGCGCCCCAGCCCGCCGCCATCTCGCGCAGCTTGGCCACCGAGGCCTCCCGCGTCAGTGCGTGGACCACGGCTTCCGGGTCGCGTTCCAGCAGTCCGGCGATGAGCCGCCGACCGAGGAATCCGGTTCCGCCCGTGATGATGTAGGAAGTCATCGTCCCCTCCTTGATTACGAACCTGTTGATACCCAACGGGGTTCGTCCGACATGCGTCGGTGGATGCGGACGTTGTGTGAATGGCCCCCTACAGAATGTCGGGCCGAGGTAGGAACACCATCGTGCCTAACTAGCCAGTAACTTTACGGTTCCGCGAGGGGTCGTTCAAGCGGAACGGCCGTTGCAGCCCTGTGTGACTGGTCACCTCGGGGCTATTCGAGTTGGTATGTGTAACAACGGGTTTGATGTAACTCGGGGCGCACTCGGCAATCCACGGGCAACTGGTCAAATGTCCTGAGCGGTCGACCACTTGGTTCGATTGCGCACCGTTCGCGGCTACTCGTTGACGCAGCGGACGTCGCCGTCGACCGTCTGAGTCACGATCGTGAAGGGCGGGCACTGGCGGAGGTTGCCCCACTCGCCCTCGACGCACGAGTCGTAGGTGTGCGGATCGGAGGTCGGCACGCGGGTGCCGGAATGGCAGCCCTCGCTCGCCGGAGTCGCTCCCGCGGAGGCCGCGCCCAGCATGGGTGCGCTCAACGCGATACCGGTGGCAACAATCCCGATTGCCACTCGACGGCGATTCATCGACCTCCACCTTTCCTCGGTGTTACTCATCAGTAGGTACCGAGTTCAGTATGACGATCGGTCTACTGCGGAGTGAAGCCGACAAGAGTCACACTTGTCGTGACCCGGGGAACGGCCGCCCTCCCGCCATGATTCGAGTCACACGGGAGGGCGGTGCGGGGGTCAGCGGCAGCGGCCGCGGAAGGCGCTCAGATCGATGGCTTCGGCCATGGCCTGGTATCCGGCCGGGTTGGGGTGCAGATTGTCGGCGCCGGCGTAGCGGGGCGCGAGGACATCGGGGTCGGCGGGATCGCGCAGGGCGGCGTCGAAATCGATGACGCTGTCCGACAGGGTCTGGGTGCGGATCCACGCATTGACCCGCTGCCGCACCGGCCCGGCGAGGGGCAGGGTGGCGATGCCGTCGGAGAGCGCGTTGCCCGCGGGCATGATCGTGCCGAGATGGACCGCCAGCCCGGCGGCGTGCAGCTGCGCGATCAGGTCGGTGTAGCCCGCGACCAGCTGGTCGAAATCGACGCCAATCGGGACGCCGAGATCATTGATCCCCTCGAGGATGATGACGTCGGTGACTCCGGCCTTGGCGATGGCGTCGCGCTGCACCCGGGTCACGCCGGCCGGGCCGAACTGCGGGATCAACCCGTCTCGGGTGATCCGGTTTCCGCTGACCCCGGCGTCGACCACGGTGAACGGCAGCCCCGCCTGGTCGATGCGGCGTTGCAGGAAGTCGGGGTAGCGGACATTGCGGTCCACCACGTTCGGATCCTGCGGCACGCTCAGGTAGGTCGCGCCGACATAGCCGTCGGTGATCGAATCCCCGAACGCGACAATGGTCGACGTGGTGCCGGGCGCCTGGACGTCGAGGCCCGACAGGAACGGCATCGAGGTGGTCGGCAGCGGCAGGGCCGCACCGGACGGTTCGTCGGTGGCGTCGCCCGCGAGCGGCAGGCTGTAGTAGCTGGTGGCATTGGCATCGAAGTGCTCGGTCGGCAGCACCGCCAGTCCCGGCGCGTACACGCTCACCGCCAGCGGTTGAAAAGCTTCGAACGTCAACTCGATCGGATCGCTGACCACCTCACCGCCCGCGGGCACCGTGACGCGGGAGCTCCCGTCGAAGCCCACCTCCCGCAGCGTCTCGGCGCGCACCGCCGGTCCCGCGGCCTGCTCGGCAATGGTGACGTGCGCGAATTCGACCGGCACTGGCCGATTCTGGTTGCTCAGATGAATCCGCACCACGGACCCGCCCAGGTGCGGTGTCGCGACCAGCCGGAACGTCTGCCCGCCCACGTGCGCCTGCGGCACCATCGACGGATCCACCGCCCCGAAGGCGTCCGAGGGCGCGGCCATCCATCCGCTCACCCATTGCGGCGCATCGCATCCCGGTGTCTCGGCCACGGCCGTCCCCGCCGGTCCGCCGACCGCCATCGCGGCCACCGCGACCGACGCCGCGACACCGGCGCTGCACACACCCCACCCACGAGACGCCATAGCGACCACCATCACCCGACCCAACTGGACATTTCGGCCAACGTAACCGCCGAAGATCGACCGTGGGGCCGATTCCGGCGATTGACTGTCAGCCTTCGCCGCCCGCTCGGTCGCCGGTCGGGGCCGGGTCCGGTCGCACTGCGGCGAGGCGGGCCGGGTCGACGAGCGCATCCCGAACGGGACGACCGCGTTCGGCCGTCGCCCCTATGACGGAGGCCGCGGCGCGAAGGTAACGCGATCGCCGCGGGCCGGGAAAACCGCAGGTAGAAAAATCGGTGGGCAGGTGTGGGAGCGGCCTGTAGCGTGCTGGGCACCGTGACATCAGGCGAGGAGGTGAGACCCGTGCGGACAGTACCGATGTGGGGGCTCCCCCTCGTGGTCGCGGATGGGCGAACGAACTAGTCGTCGCCGGGAGCGCCTCTCTGCGTAGGCAATCCCGAAAGGTGACGACCGATGAACACTAATTCTGTAGATATCCGCCGCGTCGAACTGACGCGGTGGGAAGCCGTCGAGAACGACCGGGTGGTCGCGTCCGGCGAGGTTTCACGACGGCCCGATGGGCGGCTGTTCGCCAGTATCGACGCGTGGCACGACGACGTCTTCGATCAGATCGCGGCGGCCATGCTGTCCACCCTGCGACGGCCGCTGCACACCGTGGTCGACGAGGGCGACGATGGGCTGCTGTCCTGTTGGGGGCGAGCGGGTTTCGTGACCCGCAGGCGGGAGTGGGAGTATCTCGTGCCCACTGATCCCGCGACCACCGGACTGGGGGCCGTGGCACCGCCCCCGGACATCACGGTGGTGCCCGCGGGCAGCGCGGAGGAGGAACCGCTGCGCGTCGTGGACCGGTTCATTCGCGAGGAAGTCGAATCGACGATCGGCTGGCAGGAGATGCCCGCCGAGATCCTGCGCGGCCCCGGCGGTGACACCGTGGTGGATCCGAAGCTGTACGTGGCCGCGGCACAGGCCGATCGCTATGTCGGACTGCTGCGCGTGGTCCAGTTGACGCGCTTGCCGCGCATCGGACTGATCGCGGTGCGGGCCGATGCGCGACATCGCGGCATCGGCCGCGCCATGCTGTCCCAAGCATTGGGCGCGTTGCACGTTCGCGGAATACCTACCGCGACAGCCGAAGTGAACGAATCCAATGTTGCGGCCCTGACGCTGTTCGACAGCGTCGGCGCGCGCCGGGTCGGCGGCAACCTGGAACTGGTGCTGCGATGACGAATCCTGGTCAGAAAGGAAAGGGCATCGAGATCCAGGGCACCGTGGTCGAGTGCCTGCGCAATGCCACGTTCACGGTGGAACTGCCCAATGGGCATCGGGTCCTGGCGCACATCAGCGGCAAGATCCGGAAGAACTACATCAAGATCCTGCCCGAGGATCGGGTGCTCGTCGAGCTGAGCCCCTACGACCTCACCAGGGGACGAATCCTGTTCCGGTACAGGACCTGACGGGCAACGGGGCGGCGTCGAGT
>NZ_JBHWHH010000211.1:0-11418 GCF_042732555.1 Nocardia sp. NPDC059764 | reverse complement strand
GTGCCGGGCTGGTTGTAGACCACCGCCGGTTGGGTGTCGTCGGACGAAACCGGTTCCGCCGCACTGCTTCTGGCGGCGGCGAGGGCGGCGACCAGCGGCAGCGCGCCCGCGACCGCCAGTGTGCCCAGGCGCCGTCGCCGCGGCGAAACAGTATCGACCGGTTGGCGTTTGCCCATGAATGACCTTTCTTCCGAATATCGACAGACGTCGAACATTCGGATCCGGCCGGTGTGCCGGATTGGTCTGGACACGCCGCCCGGTCAGACCCTCATTCGAAGGACGGCCGGGCCGAGTCGTCAGCCCGCGCGCTGTTCGGTGGATTTCGCCGATTCGGAATTCGCCACGGATTTGCCATTGCCGGAGGTGTTTTCCGCCGCACCAATCTGCTTGGCCAGTTCCAGCGCCTCGGCGGGATCGTCGAGCGCCTCGAGCGCGAGCCGCGCGAACACCCACTGCTCGGTGGCCGCCATCTGACCGCGGTGGCGGCCCAGGAACGACACGAACCACTCCAGCACCGTGACGAAGCGGCTGCGGAAGCCGACCAGGTACCACAGGTGCAGACCCAGCCAGGCCAGCCACGCGAAGAAGCCGCTGAACTCCAGCTTGCCCACCTGGCAGACCGCGCTGAACCGCGACACCGTGGCCATCGAGCCCTTGTCGAAGTACTTGAAGGGCCTGCGGTCCTCGACCTTCTGCTTGCCCTCGGTCTCGGCCTTGATGGCCTTGGCGGCGTAGGTGCCGCCCTGGATCGCGCCCTGGGCCTGCCCGGGCACGCCCGGCACCGACATCAGGTCGCCGACCACGAACACGTTCGGGTAGCCCTTGATGGTGAGGTCCGGTTCGACGATGACGCGTCCGGCCCGGTCCACCTCGGTGCCCTTGGACTTGTCGGCCAGGATCTTGCCCAGGCCGCTGGCCTGCACGCCCGCCGACCACACCTTGCAGGCGGATTCGATGCGGCGCTCGGAGCCGTCCTTGTCCTTGACGGTGACCCCGCGCGCGTCGACATTGGTGACGATGGCGTTGAGCTGGATCTCCACGCCCATCTTCTCGAGCCGCTTGTGCGCCTTGGCGCCCAGCTTGGGGCCCATCGGGGCGAGCACCGCGCCCGCGCCCTCGACCAGGATGACGCGCGCGTCGCGGGTGTCGATATTGCGGAAGGTGCCGTCCAGGGTGCGGTCGGCGAGTTCGGCGATCTGCCCGGCCAGCTCGACGCCGGTGGGGCCGGCGCCGACCACGACGAAGGTCATGAACCGGTCGCGGGTCTCCTGGTCGGTGGCCAGCTCGGCCTCCTCGAAGGAGCCCAGGATGCGCGCGCGCAGTTCGAGGGCGTCGTCGATGGTCTTCATGCCCGGGGCGTAGGTGGCGAAGTGGTCGTTGCCGAAGTACGACTGCTGCGCGCCCGCGGCCACGATGAGGCTGTCGAACGGGGTGATGTAGTCCCGGTTGAGCAGGCGCGAGGTGACGGTGCCGCCCTCGAGGTCGACATCGGTGACCTCGCCCATGATCACCTGCGTGTTCTGCTGCTTGCGCAGCACGATGCGGGTGGCCGGGGCGATCTCGCCGACGGACAGGATGCCGGTCGCGACCTGGTACAGCAGTGGCTGGAACAGGTGCGTGGACGTCTTGGAGATGAGTGTGATGTCGACGTCGGCCTTGCGCAGGTGCTTGCAGGCGAACAGTCCACCGAACCCGGACCCGATCACCACCACCCGATGGCGCTGTGCGACGGAATTCTCGGCGTTCATCTAGTTCCTGCTCCTCGCCAGATGGTGAAACTACGACAACTCACGCACAACGGTAATGCAGTGTGAGTAGCGCAGCCCAATCAGGACCGACCGAAACAGACCTTCCAGACAGCTCACCCGAAAATACAATATGGGCGGTCGTTCAGTGCGGATTGGCGCGAGCCCGGTGGCGGGCGGCCGGGGTGGCCGCCCGCGCTCGTGATCGGGGGAGGCGGCTCAGCGTCCCTGGAAGAGCAATTGCGCGACGCGCGTGGTGGTTTCGGAGCCTTCGAGGTATCCGCCCTGGTTGCCCTGCTCGGTCATGATCGCCAGGGTGTAGCGCTCACCGGGTCCGGCGAAGCCGACCGAGTTGACCACCCAGCCGCCCTGCTCGTCGGACCAGCCGTTCTTCAGGCCCGGGTTCATGGCCGCGCCCGCGCCCCACACGCCCCAGTGCTGGTTGGTGTCGACGCGGCGCATGCGGTCGAGCAGGTACGCGCGGTCGTCGGGGTGCATGCGGGTGAGGATGTTGTCCATCAGCCGGTCCAGGTCGGCGGGCGAGCACTGCTGGAAGCCCCAGTCCGGAAACAACTTGATCTGCTCGAGGGAGGTGGTCGGCGGCAGCGGGATCAGCCCGACCATGCCGTTGGCCCGGAAGGCGTTGTTGAACGCCATGCGGTCGAAGCCCGCGAACTTGTTCCACAGGATGTCGGCGGCATTGTCGTTGGAGGTTGCCAGCATCGACTCCATGAGCGCGCGGTCGTCGGGACCGAGCGTGATGGCGCCGACCCGGGCGCGATTCAGCAGATCCTCCGCGATCGCCAGCTTGATGGTGGACGCGGTCCAGAAGTTGGTGTCCGCGTTGCCATTCCGGTAAATGCCGCCGGTGACGCGGTCGCGCATCACATAACCGGTGACGCCGGGGCGGGTGGCGAGATAGTCGTCGACCGCGGCGATGCGTCTGCTCATATCCGCGTCGAATCCCGTGATCGGGCCCTGCGTGTGCGCGGGGACCGCGCCGGCGACGGGAATGAGGACGGGCGCGGCCGGAATCAGGGCAGCGGCCGCGAGGACACAAGCGGAGGAGGCCACGCGCCGGGCCTTGGGGGAACGCACGAGGGACCACAATAGAGGGGACAATGCCCGATTCGCACGTCTTGCAGGTGATCGGGTTGTCTGTTATCGAATCGACACTGTCGCACGGATTTTCGTGTACGGCTTGCGAGTTTCGCCCGGATCAGCGAAAAGCGGCCCGCAGCTCTTCGATCCCGCGGCCATTGAGCCGGTAGCAATGCTCGAAGGCCTCGGTGTGGCGGTCGCGCGGCCAGGACTGCAGCACCACGCCGCGTCCGTAATGTCGGGAGTTGACCAACTCCCAGCGCTCTCCCACCCGTCGCACCGTGAACCCGGTTCTGGGCACCAGGGGAATCACCGACGCAGCCATGTACGCGGACCAGCCTTTCAGCGAGAAATGAGAACCACCCCGAAAGGCACTGTCGCATACCACACTCGAAATTCGCAGTGACGCGCCCTAGCAAATATCCGGCGTGTGGCAGGTGTCACCCGGCGAGCCGCACGGCCCGGTGTTTGCATGTCGTTCGCCGACTGTATAAACACAGGTCGTGCACATTCACCGGGCGGAACGAGCGGACACGCTCGCCGATGCGCTCGCCGGGCTGCTGATCGAACCGCTCGGCGATCCGTTCACCCCGGAAGTTGTCGCGGTTCCCGCCAAGGGGATCGAGCGCTGGCTCACCCAGCGGCTGGCCACGGTACTCGGCTCCGGACGCGGTGTGGCCGGTGGGCTCGGTACCGACGGGATCTCGGCCAATATCGACTTCGCGGATCCGGCGGCGCTGGTGTCGGCGATCCTCGCCGAGGCGACCGGCGTGGATCCGGAGCGGGATCCGTGGTCGCCGGAGCGACTGGTCTGGACCTTGTTGCCGGTCCTCGACGACGTGCTGTCCGAACCGTGGAGCGCGGTGCTCGCCCGCCACCTCGGCCACGGCGACGCGGGCGGGTACCGGGTGGGGCGGCGGTACGCGACGGCGGCGCGGATCGCGGCCCTGTTCGACAGCTACGGCACCCAGCGCCCGGCCATGATCACCGAGTGGGCCGCGGGCGGCGACACCGACGGCGCGGGGCACGACCTCCCGGCGGATCTGGTGTGGCAGGCGATGCTGTGGCGGCGGGTGCGCGGCGTGGTCGGGGTGCCCAGTCCCGCCGAGCGGCTCGCGGCGGCGTGCGCGCGGCTGCGGGCCGAGCCGTCGATCGTGTCGGTGCCGGAACGGATTTCGCTGTTCGGGGTGACGCGGCTGACCACCGATCAGCTGGAGGTGCTGTCGGCGCTGTCGGCCGGGCGGCAGGTGCACCTGTGGCTGGTGCACCCCAGCCCGGCGCTGTGGACCAAGCTCGCCGACGCCGAGGTGATCCCGAATTCCGGTGTGCGCGTGCGGCATCCGCTGCTGGCGGCGCTGGGCCGCGATGTGCGGGAGCTGCAGGAGCGGCTGGCGGGCTACGACCACATCGACACCTATCACCCCGGACCGGACGAGATCGGGCCGCGCACGCTGCTGTCGGAGCTGCAGGCCGCGGTGCGTCAGGACCGCTGGTCGCTCATGCCCGACCCGGGCCTGGCCGACGGGACGGTCACCGTGCACTCCTGCCACGGGCCGTCGCGGCAGGTGGAGGTGTTGCGCGACGCGCTGCTGAGCGTGTTCGCCGCCGATCCGACGCTGGAACCGCGCGATGTCATCGTGCTGTGCCCCGACGTGGAGAGTTACGCGCCGCTGGTGCGGGCGGCGTTCGGGCAGTGGTCCCTCGACGGGGCCGAGCCCGGGCATCCCGCACACGGGCTGCGGGTGCGGCTGGCCGATCGCGCCCAGCGCGCGGTCAATCCGGTGCTGGACGTGGTGGGCACCCTGCTGGAGCTGGCCGACGGCCGCGTCACCGTGACCGAGGCGCTGGATCTGTGTGCGGCCGAACCGGTTCGGGTGCGCTGCGGGTTCGACGACGACGATATCGAGCGGCTGCGGGAGTGGGCGGCCGAGACCGGGGCGCGCTGGGGGATCGGGCAGCGGCAGCGGCAGGCGTTCGGGCTGGGCGACTTCCCGCAGAACACGCTCAATGCCGCGGTGGACCGGATCCTGCTCGGGGTCGCGGCGGGAGAATCCAGTGAGGACTGGCTGGATCTGGTGCTGCCGCTGGACGACGTGGACAGCAATGACATCGATCTGGGCGGCCGGTTCGCCGAATTCGTGGACCGGCTCGCGGTGTGCCTGCGCGACCTGCGCGGCTCCACCCTGGACGAGCCCGCGGGCAGCGCGCGGCCCGCGTCGGAATGGGCCGCGGTGCTGGGGCGCGCCCTGGATCTGCTGACCGAGGTGCCGTCGGGTCAGGGCTGGATGGCGGTGCAGGCGCGTCGCGAACTGGCGACGGCACTGGAACCGGCGGGATCTATTCCCTTGCGGCTCAGCGATATCGGCGCACTGCTCACGGCCCGGCTGGCCGGGCGGCCCTCGCGCGCCAACTTCCGCACCGGTGAGCTCACGGTGTGCACCATGGTGCCGATGCGGTCGGTGCCGCACCGGGTGGTGGTGCTGCTGGGTCTCGACGACGAGGTGTTCCCGCGCGCGGGCGGCGTCGACGGGGACGACGTGCTGGCCCGGCACCGATGCCCCGGGGATCGGGATCCGCGCAGCGAGGACCGGCAGCTGCTGCTCGACGCCATCATGGCGGCGGGGGAGCGGCTGGTATTGCTGCACACCGGATCCGATCCGGTCTCGGGCGCGCACCGTCCGCCCGCGATCCCGCTCGCCGAACTGCTCGACACCGTGCGCGCGCACATCGGCGCGGGGGCGATGGACCGGGTGGTGACGCGGCATCCGTTGCAGCCCTTCGATCGCCGCAACTTCCGGCCGGAGAATCCGTTCAGTTTCGACACCGTGGCGCTGGCGGGCGCGGTGGCGGCGGGCCGTGCGCCGGAGCCACGGCCGCTGTTCCTGCCGGCCACGCTGCCGGCCCGCGAGCTCGGGGATGTGGAGCTGGCCGATCTGGTGTCCTTCGCCGAGCATCCGGTGCGGGCGTTCCTGTGGCAGCGCTTGGGAATTCGGGTGCCCGAGGACGAGGAGGAGATCGCCGACCGGCTCCCCATCGAACTCGACGGGCTGACCAAGTGGAATATGGGCGAGCGCATGCTATCGGCGCGGCTCACCGGCGTGGACCCGAATGTGCTGCGGGCCGCGGAGTGGCGGCGTGGGACGCTGCCGCCGTTCGGGATGGGCGCGGCCGTGCTCGACGAGGTCGAGGGGACCGTCGACCAGCTGGTGCGGGTGGCGCGGCCGTTGCACGAGATCCCGTCGCGCACCATCGATATCGCGGTGGATCTGGGTGACGGGCGTCGGCTGACCGGCACCGTGCCCGATGTCCACGACGACGCGCTGCTGCGCACGACGTTCTCGCGGCTGGCCCCGAAGCATCGGATGGCGGCGTGGATTCGCCTGCTGGCGCTGGCCGCCACCGGAACCCATCAGTCGTGGCGCGCCATCACCATCGGGCGCGGCAACCATCATCGTCCGGCCTGGCAGTCGACGCTCACCGCGCCGCCCGCGCCCCTGGCCCGGGGGCTGTTGCGGGAGCTGGCGTTGTTGCGCGACGAGGGCCTCACCGAACCGCTGCCGATCGCGCCGTCGGCGTCGGCCACCTATGCCGAGCGGCGGCTCGCGGGCGCGTCGCCCGAGGACGCGCTGCATGCGGCGAGCCAGGACTTCGACGATCGCTTCGGCGAACACACCGACCGCTACTTCCGGCACATTCTGGGCCAGTCGCCGCGCTTCGATCAGCTGACCGAGGCCGCGGCTGCCGCGTCGCCGGGTGTCGAATCCGAACCGACGCGTTTCGGTGAGCTGGCGCGTCGCCTCTGGAATCCCCTGCTGACCAAAGAGAATCAGGGTCAGCCATGACCACCCCGAGGAGGACTCTCCTGCCCGTGACCGTCCCCGGGAGCCCCGCATGACCGACGACCTGTTCTCGTTCACCGATCCCGACCTGGCCCCGCGCCCCGCGCCCCGCAGGCTGCTGCGGGCGGAACCGACACTGCCGGGCGGGCTGGACTCGGGTGCCGAGGCGCGCGAAACGGTCTCCGGGGAGGCCGATTCCGGCGGGGCGCAGGGGCTGTGGGCCGCCGCTCCCGTGGCGACCGGCCGGCAGGAATCGCACCTCGCTGATCCGCCGGAGCCGCACCGCGATTCGGATACCGCCCACGCGAGCGTCTCTGCGGGTTCGGGTGATGAACCAGCGGGACAAGGGTTGTGGGACGACGACTCGGCGGCGCCGCGATCAGACGCCGGCGCGGTGCCCGAGGACGCTATGCCCGGAACCGCGGACACACCAGGGACTTTCGCGGATTCGGGGAACCGATTCGAGCTGACCGGGCCGCTGCCGACGGGGACGACCGTCCTCGAGGCCAGCGCGGGCACCGGAAAGACGTACGCCATCGTCGGATTGGCGGTGCGATTCGTCGCCGAACTGGGCGTGGATGTCTCGGAGCTGCTGCTGGTGACCTTCAGCCGGGCCGCGACCCAGGAATTGCGGGAGCGCACCCGCGACCGATTCGTCGTGGTGGCGGCCGCGCTGGCCGAGCCGGATCGGGCGCTCGCGTCGAGCGACGAGCTGATCCGGCATCTGGCGCAGGGCAACCCGGGCGAGATCGCGACCAGGCGGGAGCGGCTGCTGACCGCGCTGTCGGACTTCGACGCCGGAACCATCGCCACGACGCACAGCTTCTGCCAGCGAATGCTCGACGAACTGGGCCTGTCGGGAGAGCAGGACCCGGGGGTGCGGCTGGTCGAGAGCGTCGCCGATGTGGTGTCCACGGTCGCCGACGACCTGTATCTGAGCCGGTACGCGCGCAGCGGATCGGTGTTCGGTCCCGCCGACGCGCAGCGACTGGCCGCGGCGGCGGTCGGCGACCCGCACGCGCTGCTGATGCCGGAGGCCGAGAGCGACGATGATCCGGCCGCCGAGCGGGTGGCGTTCGCATCGGCGGTCCGGGTGGAAACCGCTCGGCGCAAACGGCTTTCGGGCTTGCGGGATTTCGATGACCTGCTGGTGCTGCTGCACGAGGTGCTCGCCGACCCCGAGCACGGCCCGCGCGCCCGCGCGCGGATCCGGGACCGGTATCGGGTGGCGCTGGTCGACGAATTCCAGGACACCGATCCGCTGCAGTGGGACATCCTGCGCCGCGCCTTCCACGGGCACGCCACCTTGGTGCTGGTCGGCGACCCGAAGCAGGCCATCTACGCCTTCCGCGGCGCGGAGGTGCTCAGCTATCTGGACGCGGTGGCGCACGCCGACAGCAAGCGGGAACTGACCACCAACCGGCGCAGTGACGCGAGCCTGCTGGCCGCGCTCGAGCATGTGCACGGCGGTGCGGCCCTGGGGCACAAGGAGATCACCGTGCACCGGGTCGCGGCGACGCGGCCGTTCTCACGGCTGTCGGGTGCGCCCGAGCGGGTGACGCCGCTGCGGCTGCGGTGCCTGCCGCGCAGTGGGGCGGGACCGCTCAACAAGTCCGGGTATCCGACGGTGGGTCGGCAGCGGGAGCGGGTGGCCATCGATGTGGCCGCCGATATCGTCGGGCTGCTCGGGTCCGGGGTGCTCATCGATGCCGGGACTCCTCGCGAACGGGCCATCGGGCCCGGCGATATCGCGGTGCTGGTGCGCAATCGCGCGCAACTGGAGATGGTGCGGTCCGAGCTGGAGGCGGCCGGGGTCGCCTCGGTGCTGGCCGGCGGCGCGAGTGTGTTCGGGACGCCCGCGGCCACCGAATGGCTGTGGGTGCTGCGGGCGGTGGAGCAGCCGCATCGCGGGGACCGGGTACGGCTGGCGGCCGGGACGGCACTGCTCGGGGTGAGCGCGGCGGAGATCGACGCCGGGGGCGCCGATCTGGTGGGTCGGCTCAGCGCGGATCTGCGCGACGCGGCTCGGCTGTTCGCCCGCGCCGGGTTCGCGGCGGTCGCCGAGAAGCTCAGTGCCGAAACCCGATTGGCACCGCGCCTGTTGGCCCTCGAAGGCGGGGAACGGCAGCTCACCGACCTGCGGCAGATCGCACAGCTGCTCGACGACGCGGCCCTGCGCGAGGGCCTGGGCCTGTCCGCGCTGACCCGCTGGCTGGCCGACCGCGTACGCGACCCGGCCTCCGGAAGCGTCGCCGATCGCAGCCGTCGGCTGGATCGCGACGCCGCGGCCGTGCAGGTGGCGACCGTGCATGCCAGCAAGGGGCTCGAATTCCCGGTCGTGTACCTGCCTTTCGCGTGGGACGCGGCCAAGCTGCGCAATCCGCCGACGTTGCTGTTCCATGACGAGCAGGGCCGTCGCGTCCTCGATGTCGGCGGCTCCGAGGCGCCGGGCTACAACTCCCGCCGGCTGCGTGCCGAAACCGAGGAGCAGGCCGAGGAACTGCGGCTGCTGTACGTGGCGTTGACGCGGGCGGGCGCACAGGTGGTGGCGTGGTGGGCGCCGGCCTACGACACCCAGACCGCGCCGCTGCACCGCATGCTGCTGGGGCGCGAACCGGGCAGCCCCGCCGTCGCGGACAAGGTGCCGGTGCCCGCGGATTCGGTAGTGCTGGAACGCATCCGGGAGTGGGCGTCGACCGCCGAACCCGGCGTCATCGCCGTCGAGCCGGTGCGGGAGATCGCCCGCGCCCGGCTGCCGCACGACGATACGGCCACGGCCTTCGAGCCCTTGGCCGCCGCCCGCTTCGACCGGGTGCTCGATCAGGCGTGGCGGCGCACCTCCTATTCGGCGTTGACCGCGGGCGCGCACGACGCGCTGCCCGCCGCCGATCTGCCCGAGGGCGGCGGTGTCTCCGACGAACCGGCCGACCCGGCGGTGCTCGCCGACGAGCTGAGCGCGTTCGCGGGAGCCGCGCCGTCGCTGATGAATTCGCTGCCCTACGGCGCGGAGTTCGGCACCCTGGTGCACGAGGTGCTGGAGTACGTCGACACCGACGCCGCCGACCTGGCCGCCGAGATCCGGGCCCGCTGCCTGCACGCCGTGAACGAGCAGATGTTCGACGCGGACCCCGATGTGCTGTCGGGGGCGCTGCTGGCGGTCATGCACACGCCGATCGGGGACGGGACGCTCGCCGGGTTCTCGGCGCGGGATCGGTTGAGCGAACTCGATTTCGAACTGCCGCTCGCCGGAGGCGACGATCCGGTCGCCGCGCGAGTGACCGTGCCGCGCATCGCCGATCTGCTGCGTCGGCACCTGCCCGCCGACGACGTGTTCGCGCCCTACGCCGATCAGCTCGCGCACCTGGACGACACCCCGTTGCGCGGCTACCTGACCGGGAGTATCGACGCCGTGTTGCGGACCGCCGGGCCGCGATTCCTGGTCGTCGACTACAAGACCAACCGGCTGGGCGTCGGCGATCTCACGGTGGCGCACTACACCCGCGAGCGCATGGCGGCGGAGATGATGCGCTCGCACTATCCCTTGCAGGCCATCCTGTATTCGGTTGCGCTGCACCGGTATCTGCGGTGGCGGCTGCCCGGCTACGATCCGGCGCGGCACCTGGGCGGCATCCGGTACCTGTTCGTGCGCGGCATGGTCGGGCCCGACACCCCGGACGGCTGCGGCGTTTTCGACTGGCATCCGCCCGCCGCCCTGGTCGAGGACCTGTCGGCGCTGCTCGCCGGTGACACGGGAGTGGTGCGATGACCTCGATTCAGTTGGCGCAGCGCGGCACCGGACTGCTGCAGGTGTTCAATGCCGCCGGGGTGCTGTCGGCGGCGGACGTGCACGTGGCGTTGCGGCTGGCGCGGCTCGGCGGGGAACGGTCCGAGGCGGTGGTTTTCGCGACCGCGCTGGCCGTGCGCGCGGTGCGGTCCGGATCGGTGTGCCTGGAAGTGCGGCGCATGCACGAGATCGGCGTGGACGCCCAGGACACCGAGGAATCGGCCATCGATCCGGCCACCCTGCCCTGGCCCGACGTGGACATGGTGATCGCGGCCCTGCGGGTGAGCCCCCTGGTGACCGGAAGCCCGGCCGGGCCGTTGCGCCCGCTGCGGCTCATCGACCCGTCCGGTGGCGGTGATGCCGGCTCGCGTGGCGGTGGTGATGCCGGCCCACGCGGCGGTGACGCCGGGGCGCGCTCAGGCGGCGACACCGGGCCGCTGCTCTACCTGGACCGGTACTACCGGCAGGAGGAGACCATTCGGCGGGTGCTCACCGAGCGGGCCGCCTCCCATCCGATGGTGGACGCGGAACTGGTGCGGCGCGAACTGGATCGGCTGTTCCCGGATCACAGCGGGCCCGGCGAGCCGCCGGATCGGCAGCGGCTGGCGGCGGCGCTGGCCACCACACAGTGGACGACCGTGGTCGCGGGTGGGCCCGGTACGGGTAAGACCCACACCATCGCCCGGGTGCTGGCGCTGCTGGTAGCGCACCAGCAGGCCGTGCCCGGCGCCCCCGCCTTGCGGATCGCGCTGGCCGCGCCGACCGGCAAGGCGGCGGCGCGCATGCAGGAAGCGGTGCGCGAACAGGCCGGGGAGATCGGGTTGCCCGAGCTCACGGCCGCGACGCTGCACCGGCTGCTGGGCTGGCAGCGCGGCGGCGCGGGCCGGTTCAAGCACAACGAGTTCAATCGGCTGCCGTACGACGTGATCGTGGTGGACGAGACCTCCAT
>NZ_JBHWHH010000210.1:0-11573 GCF_042732555.1 Nocardia sp. NPDC059764 | reverse complement strand
GGGGCTGCTCGGCGACATCACCGGCGGCCTTGCCCGCGGCGATCTCCCCGGCGGCTTCGGCGGCCTCGACCGCCGCGGCGTGGGCCGCGTCGTCCGTCGACTCGGCGGGGGCATCGGTGGCGGGCGTGACTGCCGCGTCGGTGGGAGTGGTCTCCGCGGCGGCGCTCGCGGTGGTATCGGCCTCGGTCGCGGCGGCGTCGGCCTCAGTCTCGGTGTCGGCCGCGACGGATGTGACGGACTCCGCGGCCGGGGCGGGTTCGGGCCCCTGGACAGGTTCCGGGAGGCGCACATCGTGGATGCTGCGCTTGCCGGAGTCGCGCGGAATGGCCGCGTCGTCACCGATGTGCGGCTGGCCCTCGTCGTCGGTGCGCTCGGGCGGGAGCGGCACCGGTTTGCTCTTGGTGGCCGGGACCTGCTCGCGTTCGGGCGCGGAGGCGCCCTGGCTGAAGCTGAATCCGCTCGCGGCCTGGTATCCGCCGGACCTGTCGGTCAGCTCCTTGGCCTCGGTGACCTCCGGGGTCAGCGAGATCCGGCGGCGCTTGTTCAGGGCATATCCGGCAACCAGCGCCACGAGCAGCACCGCCGCGATGGCGGCGATGAGAATCCAAACTTCTGCAGTCGTCACCTCCCCATCCTTTCAGAGGTGGTTGCCATGTCGGATGCACGCACCTACCGTCGCGTCGGGGGCCGTGGTCGATATCACACGACGGGGCCGTGGGATGCAACGACACGCCGGGGCTTGGTCCGAAAATCCGACCATCTACCAACCGGTCTGCTCGACTACGTGCCACAGTGCGGAAGGAGCGGCGAATGCGACACCGAGACAATAGGATCGGCGACGTGACCGATCGAAATGTGCTTGGGGGACCGCTGGAGGAGTGTGGCACCGATCCTCTCACCGGCTTCTACCGGGACGGATGCTGCAGCACCGGTCCCGAGGATTTGGGTAGCCACACCGTCTGCACGGTGGTGACCGCGGAATTCCTGGAGCACCAGAAGTCGATCGGCAACGACCTCGTCACCCCGCGGCCGGAGAACAACTTCCCCGGCCTGCAACCGGGCGACCGCTGGTGCGTGGTGGCCGTGCGCTGGCTGCACGCCCACGAGGACGGGGTGGCCGCACCCGTGGTGCTGGCCGCCACCCATGAGAACGCCCTCGAGGTGGTGCCCATGGAGACGCTGCGCAAATACGCCGTCGACGTCCCCGACGACGTCAGCGACCTGCTCTAGTCGTCGACGCCCCGCTCTGGTCGTCGGCGCCCTTGCGCAGCAAAGCCTCGGTGGCGCTGCGCAATTCGACGCGGGCCGCGAACAGGCGCGGATCGGAGGCGAACGCCACCCGGTCCGCGCCCGCGTGCAGCGGGCCGTTGAGCACCTGCAGGGTGATGGAACCGGCGATGGCCCCGAAGAACAGCGCCACCAGCGCGGGCCGCTCCCCCGCCAGGGCCAGGGTGAGCGCCGCCTGGCCGCCGAACACGGCCGCGGTGGCCGCCGAGATGACCAGCGAGTGGGTCATGTCCGCGCGCAGCGCCTCACCCTCGTCGTAGGCGTCCAGCACCGCGATCCCCAGGCCCAGCACCACCAGGTCGGCGGCGGTCACCGACAGCATGGCCGTGCTGGGCAGCACGTTGAACCCGAGCAGGATGAGCGCCGCGCTCATCCCGAGCAGCAGCGCGCCCACGGTGAGCAGTCCGGCCGCGGAACGCCGTGAGTCCTCGGACCATTCGGCCTGCTGGCCGAGCATGGCCAGCATGGTGCCGAGCAGGGCCAGCAGGGTGACCGCGCCGAGCACGTAGCCCGCGGGCAGGAAACCGCCCGCGGCGGGCATCGCCAGTACCGCGCACAGCGGCACCAGCCCGACCCGCCACCAGCGGTCGACGCGTTCCACCCCGGCGGGCAGCAGCCGCACGAAGACACCGCTGAAGGCCAGCACCGGGGCGCACACCAGCACGATGCGCACACCGTCGAACCAGGGACTCCCCCCTGCCATCCGATCCGCCACCACCGCGGCGGCGAACGCCAGTAATCCGATTGCCGCTCTGCGCAACAACAGCTTTCGCGGATCCCGCGCCAGTAGATACAAACCGAGCCACCATGCGGCACCGAACGCCGCGGCCGACACCCAAACCACGCAGGGAGCGTACTGCCCCGCCGGCGGTTCGCGGGGGCATACCGCAACGCCGTATATGGCCTTCTACCAGTATTTTTCACCGATTACACCCCCTCGTCACACCTTCGCATCCGTTTGGGCACACGCAGGTCACGAAGGGCCCCAACGGCTTTCATCGGGGGGTCGGCGGTGAGGTCAGGCGGGTACCGCGTGGCGGCGGCGGTGGGCCTTCTGCCGGCAGGCTGCCGAACAATAGCGAGCGGGGCGGCCGGTGCCGGTCGGCTGGATCGGGGTGGCGCAGATCGGGCAGTGCGGGGCCGGGGTTTCGTCACGGATGGCCGTTTCGTCACGGGCGGCGATCGCGTTCCCGCGTTTCGTTACGGACTGCGCCGGGGGCCGGGCGCGCATGGCGTCCAGGACCAGGACGGCGGGCCGGGACAGTTCGCGGTCCGGGGACAGGCGTTGGATCGCAACACATCCCGTGAACAGGGCGAGGACGTCGGGAACGGTGAGGTCGGGGCGGACGGAGCCCTGCCGCTGGGCGGCGATGAGCAGGTCGCCGAGGACGGCGTGGAAACGGGCTCCGGCGTCGCGCACCAGTTCACGCGGCCAGCCGTCATTGTTGACCATGTCGCACACGGCCTGGTTGCGATGGCTGGAGGTGATGACCTCGGCGCAGAAGCCGAAGAAGGCGGCCCCCGCGTCGGGGGCGTCGCGCAACCGGTGGCCCAGACCGGTGAGCCGGTCGATGCGTTGCTGCATAACGGCTTCCAGCAGTGCGGTCTTGGTGGGGAAATGGCGGTACACGGTGCCCGCGCCGACCCCGGCGCGGCGGGCCACCTCGGCCAGGGAGACCGCGAGCCCGCCGTCGGCGAGAGCGCGCTGGGCGGCGGCCAGGACCAGGGCGCGATTGCGGCGCGCGTCGGCGCGGGCGTTCGGGGCGAGGCTGGTGGGTGCGGACATTTCGTTACGCGCGTCCTTTCCGGTGCTGGCCAACGGAAACGCGGTGGTCCTAGCGTTCTTATCCGGGTCGACCGACCCGAATACTACCGAACGAACGGATGAGAATGTCTTCTCAGAAGAAACTGGCGTCCTCTCGGAATGACCTGATCCTGGTGACCGGCGCGACCGGCAAGCAGGGTGGCGTCACCGCGCGCCGATTGCTCGACACCGGCCGGTCGGTGCGTGCCCTGGTGCGCGATCCGGAATCGGCTGCGGCGCAGGCCCTCGCCGCGGCGGGCGCGGAGCTCGCCGTCGGCGACTTCGACCGGCCCGAGACCCTGGCCCCGGCGCTGGCGGGCGTGGGTGCGGCATTCCTGGTGCCGCCGGCCGCCTTCGGCCCCGAGGGCTGGGACGTCGACCTGGAGGTCGCGCGCGGCGACGCTTTCCTCGACGCGGCGGCCGCCGCCGGTGTCGAGTACATCGTGTTCACGACCGTCGCCTCGCTGACCGAGGACGGCCAGTGGGGTGCGCAGGGCAAACGCCGGGTGGAGGAGGCGCTGCGCGCGAGCGGCCTGCACTGGACGATCCTGCGTCCGGCCCGGTTCATGGAGAACTACCTCATGGTGGGTTTCCCGGTGGACGGCATCAACGACGGCGTGCACCGGCATCTGTTCCCGGCCGACAAGCCGGTCCAGTCCATCGCGATCGAGGACATCGCGGTGATCGCGCAGCTGGCCTTCGACGATCCGGCCCGCTTCCACAGCAAGGTCCTGGAGTTGGCCGGTGACGCTCTCACCATGACCGAGGCCGCGGCGGCCATCACCGCCGCGACCGGCCACCAGGTCCGTTACGTGGAGGCGTCGCAGGCCGACGCCGAGGCCATGGGCCCCGAGGTCGGTGTGGTCTGGCGGCTCTCCCGGGAGGGCCGGGGCTGGCACGCCGATATCCCGGCGGTCCGCGAGATCCATCCCGGCCTGCGGACTTTCGAGGCGTGGCTCGCCGAATCCGGTGCGGCGCGGTTGAAGTCGCTGCTGGATTGACGAGCGCGCGCTCGATCGGGGTCCGGGTGGATCAGTTCAGCGCGCCGTTGTAGTCGGGCAGCTTGAAGGTCTGCTGGGCGTGGCCGCCGGACAGGTCGGAGGCGCTGTTGCCGATATTGGCGACGATGGTGTAGCCCTGGGCCTCGATCGAGGCGCGGGTGGCGGTCTTGTAGTCGGCGAGCGCGCCCGCGCCCGCGGAGCCGGTGGTGAGGCCGCCGCCGTAGAGGCCGTCGACCGGGTAGCCGACCGTGGTCAGGTTGATCTGGGTGTAGATGTTCATCACCGAGGGGCGGCCGGTGACGAAGATGATCGACGCGCCTTGGCTTTTCGCCCACTTGGCCAGCGCCAGCATGGGCGGGATGGCCGGGGTGATGGGTGCCGCGTGGTAGCTGGTCTCCAGCGAGGTGTTGTCGATGTCGAGGACGATGGCGGGCTTGGTGACGCCGGGCAGCGCGGTGGTCAGGTAGGCCTGGGCGGCGTTGGCGACGGTGGTGACGTCGCTGATCCACTGGCTGTAGGGCGGCAGGTCGGCCTTGCTGCCGCCGGAGCCGGACAGGGATCCCGTGCCCGAGCCGGACCCGGCGGATCCGGTGTCGGCGAGGGCGAGCGGGAGCGGAGCGGCGAGGCCGACGGAGAGTCCGGCGGCCAGGACGGCGATGGAGCGCTTCATGGGGCCGGACGCTAGCGGCAACCCAATGGGACGCGCAGGTGTTTCACTCCGACATCGGGATGAATTCCCGCTCAACGGGACGCCGCGGCGAATCTACGACGTCGCGCCGACCAGGTTCTCCCCGCGCATCCGCTGCGAGATCACCTGCGTGATGCCGTCACCGCGCATGCTGACGCCGTAGAGGGCGTCGGCGATCTCCATGGTCGGCTTCTGGTGGGTGATCACGATCAGCTGGCTCTTCTCCCGCAGCTGCTCGAACAGTCCGATGAGCCGGCGCAGGTTGGTGTCGTCCAGCGCGGCCTCGACCTCGTCCATCACATAGAAGGGCGAGGGCCGGGCGCGGAAGATCGACACCAGGAAAGCGACGGCGGCCAAGGACTTCTCGCCACCGGAGAGCAGCGACAGCCGCTTGACCTTCTTGCCCGGCGGGCGCGCCTCGACCTCGACGCCGGTGGTGAGCATGTCCGCGGGATTGGTGAGCAGCAGCCGCCCCTCACCGCCGGGGAACAGGCGACCGAAGACGCCGGTGAACTCGCGTTCCACGTCCTCGTAGGCCTCGGTGAAGACCTGCAGGATGCGCTCGTCGACTTCGGCGACCACGTCGAGCAGGTCCTGGCGGGCCTTCTTGACGTCCTCGAGCTGGGTGTTGAGGAACGTGTAGCGCTCCTCGAGGGCCGCGAACTCCTCCAGCGCAAGCGGATTCACCTTGCCGAGGGTGACCAGATCCTTCTCGGCGCGCTTGGCGCGGCGTTCCTGGGTGGCGCGGTCGTAGGGCATGGGCTGCGGTTCGCTGACCGTGTCGCCGCGCTCGCGGGCCTGCTCGTACTCCATCATCTCCAGCGCGGTGGGCGGCGTGGGGACGTCGGGGCCGTATTCGGCGATCAGGTCGTCAAGGCTGACGCCGAACTGTTCGGAGATGGTGGTCTCGACCTGTTCGATGCGCAGCGCGGCCTGGGCGCGGGCCACCTCGTCGCGGTGCACGGCGTCGGTGAGCTGGGCGAGCTGGGTGGTCAGGGCGCGTGAACGCTCCTTGGTCTGATCGACCTGGGCGGCGTATTCGCCACGGCGGCGCACCAATTCGTCGCGGCGGGCGGCGGCCTGGGCCACCACCTGCTCGAGTTCGGCGGCGATCTTCTCCGCGGAGGCGGCGACCACGGCGGCCAGCGCGGCGGCCTGGCGGCGAGCGGCGTGGGCGCGTTCGGCGCGAGCCCGGTTCTCGCGTTCGGCGCGGGCGGCGCGGCGCAGCGAATCGGCCTTGCCGCGCACCGATTCCGCGCGTTCCTCGGCGGTGCGCACGGCCAGGCGGGCCTCGACCTCCATGGAGCGGACCTCGGCGAGGGCGGCGGCGGCCTCCTCGCGGGCGTAGCCGGCGGTCTCGGTGCCCGCGGATTCCGGGTCCAGGTCGGCCTGTTCGTTCTCGGCGTGGCGCAGCCGGTCCTCGAGTTCGGCGAGCTTCGCGAGGGTTTCCTCGCGGCCGGTCTCGGCGTCGGCGCGCTGGGCCAGCAGCCGGTCGCATTCGCGCTGGGCGCCGCGGGCGGCGTGGCCGAGGCGGCCGAGCCGGTCGTAGATGGCGACCAGGGCCTGGTCGGATTCGTGCAGGGCGAGCAGGGTGTGGTCGACGGCTTCCTTGCGATCGGTCTGCTCGGCCAGCGCCCCGGCGAGCGCGGCTTCCAGTTCCTCGGCCTGCCGCTGCCAGGACGCCAATTCGGCGGTGGCGGAATCGATGTCGGCCTGCACCTCGAGCTGGCTGGGGGCGCGGTCGGAGCCGCCGAGCAGCCAACCGCTGCCGGTGATGTCGCCGTCTCGGGTGACCACCCGCAGTTCCGGGCGCGCGGCGATGACCTGCGCGGCGGCGGCGAGGTCGTCGGCGACGGCGATGCCGGCGGTGAGGGCGGTGATCGCGCCGCGCAGGTTGGCGGGGCAGTCGACCACGTCGGCGAGCCAGCGAGCCGAGCCGGGCAGGGGTGAATTCGCCTGCGCCGCAGGCAGGGCCGCGGCGTCGGCGTAGACCAGGGCGGCGCGGCCGCCGTCGGTCTCCTTGAGCGCGCGCACCGCGGCGTGCGCGGCGGGCCCGGTGTCGGCGGCCACGGCGTCGGCCAGCGGGCCCAGGGCCGCGGCGACCGCGGACTCGAAGCCGCCGTGCACGCGGATCAGGCCGGACAACGGGCCGAGCAGTCCGTCGGCGCGGTGCTCGAGCAGCCAGGCCGCGCCGTCCTTGCGGCGCAGGCCCATGGCGAGGGCTTCAATGCGGGCGGTGAGGGAGGCGACGCGTTTGCCGGCCTCGCGGTCCTGTTCGCGCAGCTCGGTGACGCGCTGGTCGGCCAGGTCGAGGGCCTGGGCGGCGTGCTCGTAGGCGTGGTCGAGGCCTTCCTCGCCCGCGTCGAGTTCGTTGAGTTCGCCCTGCACGGCCTCGAATTCGGCATTGGCGTCCTCGCCGCGGCGGCGGGCCTCGGCGATGGCGGTGGACATGCGGGCCACCTCGCCGTCCACGGACTGGGCGCGGATGCGCAGAGTGTCGACCTGGCCGGAGAGCCGGGCCAGGCCCTCGCGGCGGTCGGCGACGGCGCGGACCGCGGCCAGGTGCGCCTGCTCGGCGGCCTTGGCGGCCTGCTCGCGTTCGTAGAGTTGCTCGCGGGCTGCTTCCAGCGTCTCGGTGGCGATTTCGACGGCTTCGCGCAGTTCGGCCTCTTCGGCCTCGACCCGATCCGCTTCGCGCTCCAGCTGTTCCGGATCACGGCCGGTGCCGGTCGGTTGCTCGATGGTCAGGTTGCGCGCGCGATCCCGCGCGATCCGGATAGTGGCATTGACGCGTTCGGTCAGCGCGGACAGCTGGAACCAGGTCTGGGCGGCGGCCTCGGCGCTGGGGGTCAGCTTGGACAGCTCGAACTCCTGCTGTGCCAGTGCGGCATTGGCGGCGTCGAGTTCGGCTTGCACGGTGACGTGCTGCTCACGCGCGTAGGCCTCCTTGCTCTGCTGGCTCTCCAGTTCGCGGCGGCGGCTGACCAGATCGTCGGCGGCGAGCCGCAATCGGGCGTCCCGCAGTTCGGACTGGACGGTCGCGGCGCGACGCGCCACCTCGGCCTGCCGGCCCAGCGGCTTGAGCTGCCTGCGCAGTTCGGTGGTGAGGTCGGTGAGGCGGGCCAGATTGGCCTGCATGGCGTCCAGCTTGCGGACCGCCTTCTCCTTGCGCCGCCGGTGCTTGAGCACGCCCGCGGCCTCCTCGATGAAGGCCCGCCGATCCTCCGGCCGCGATTCCAGGATCGCCGAGAGCTGACCCTGACCGACGATGACGTGCATCTCCCGGCCGATACCGGAGTCCGACAGCAGTTCCTGCACGTCCATCAACCGGCAGGAGTTGCCGTTGATCTCGTACTCGCCGGCGCCGTCGCGGAACATGCGGCGGGTGATCGACACTTCCGAGTACTCGATGGGCAGCACCCCGTCGGAGTTGTCGATGGTCAGCGTGACTTCGGCACGACCGAGCGGGGCGCGGCCCGCGGTGCCGGCGAAGATGACGTCCTGCATCTTCCCGCCCCGCAGCGCTTTCGCGCCCTGCTCACCCATCACCCAGGTGAGCGCATCGACGACGTTCGACTTGCCCGACCCGTTGGGCCCCACCACACAGGTGATCCCCGGCTCGAATCGCAACGTCGTCGCGGACGCGAAGGACTTGAACCCCTTCAACGTCAGACTCTTCAGGTGCACAGCGGCTCAGACTACCCGTTCCCCGAAGATTGCCCCGAGTATGCCGACCCCGCGTCCCTTCTGCGCCACGGCGCGGTCCGGGTCGCGGGTCAGCGAGCGCGGTAGCGGTTCCAGGCGGCGGATTCCCAGCCCATGACGACGCGGAAGATCAGCACCGCGCCCCAGGGGCCGATGACCCAGATGGGCCAGGGGTAGGTGAATTCGCCTGCGGCCACCGAGATCGCGGCCCAGATGAACAGGCACAGCAGGCTCACGCCGAGCCAGGCGCTGCCCTCGATCCGCTGCCAGAGCGGGAGGCGGGTGCGCGAAGTGGTCTGCGGGGCAACGGTCTTCGAGAGCTTCGGCAGGTCCTGGAGGACCAGCTGGAGGTCTTCGCGGGTGGCGGTGGCGTAGACGCTGGTGAGGCGGTCGTTGTATTCGGCGAGGTCCAGGCGGCCTTCGGACAGGTGGCGGCCCAGGAGATCGGCGATCTGGGCGCGCTCGGCGTCGGAGGCGCGGGTGCCGGTGGTGATGTCCATGTCGATCCTTAACGGTCGGGCACTGCCGGATATTCCATTGTGGAACGTGAATCCAGGATAAACCTCCACATTGGAATGTTCAAGGGATTCAAGTGATGGCGGGTGCCAGCACATTTGCCAGCAGGGGGTATGCGGTGAGATGGTTGGTGCCAGTTCTCGGACAAGGAGTCATCGTGGACCTTGACTGGTCGCCTGCTGATCTGGCGTTTCGTGATGAAGTGCGCAGCTTTCTCGACGAAAAGTTAACCGACGATCTACGCCGAGCGGGACGGTTGGCGACCAGCGTCTACCCGGACCACGAGGCCAGCATGGAGTGGCAGCACATCCTGCACGAGCGCGGCTGGGCCGCCCCGGCATGGCCGGTGAAGTACGGCGGCTGCGACTGGAGCCTCACCCAGCACTACATCTTCGGCCGCGAATGCACCCTGGCCGGAGCGCCGAACCTGTCCCCCATGGGGATTCGCATGGTCTCGCACGCGATCATGGCGTTCGGCACCAAAGAACAGAAGGACTTCTTCCTGCCGGGCATCCTCACCGGCGAGGTCTTCTTCTGCCAGGGCTATTCCGAGCCCGAGGCCGGGTCGGACCTGGCCTCGTTGTCCATGGCCGCGGTCGCCGACGGCGAGGACCTGGTGGTCACCGGATCCAAGATCTGGACCACCCACGCCACCGAGGCGAACTGGATCTTCGCCCTGGTCCGCACCTCCAAGCAGGCCAAGAAGCAGCAGGGCATCACCTTCCTGCTGATCGATATGCGCACCCCGGGCATCGAGATCCGGCCGCTGGTCATGACCTCCGGCGAGCAGGTGCAGAACCAGGTGTTCTTCGATCAGGTCCGGGTGCCGAAGGCGAA
The DNA here is from genome assembly GCF_042732555.1 of Nocardia sp. NPDC059764. Classification (NCBI taxonomy): domain Bacteria; kingdom Bacillati; phylum Actinomycetota; class Actinomycetes; order Mycobacteriales; family Nocardiaceae; genus Nocardia; species Nocardia sp. NPDC059764. Next base: position 1,735 of record NZ_JBHWHH010000210.1, on the reverse strand, counting down.
CGTGCTGGGGCAGATCGACGACGGCTGGACCGTGGCCAAGTTCCTGCTCAACTTCGAGCGCGGCGGCGGCGCGGTGGCCCCGGCCCTGCAGGTGATGGCCGAGGAGCTGGCGCGGGCCGCGACCGCACAGGTCGCCCCGGGCGGCGGCGCGCTCATCGACGACCCCGCCTTCGCCGCCAAGCTGGCCGACGCCCGGCTGCGCGCCGATGTGCTGGAGATCCTCGAATACCGCACGCTCGCACTGGTTTCCAGCGGCAAGGACCCCGGTCCGGCGGCGTCCACGCTCAAGATCCTGGGCACCGAGCTGAGCCAGGCGCTCACCGAGCTGGCGCTGGAGGCGGCGGGTCCGCGCGGCCGCGCCTATCAGCCGCACGCCACCATGCCGGGCGGTCCGATCGCCGACTTCACCCCGCCCGCCGACGGTTTCGTGGCGGGCGAGGAGTGGCAGGCGGTCGCCCCGCTGCGGTACTTCAACGACCGCGCCGGCTCGATCTACGCCGGTAGCAACGAGATTCAGCGCAACATCATCGCCAAAGCCACCCTGGGACTGTGACATGGACTTCTCTTTCACCGCGGAACAAGAACTGCTGCGCGACACCGTCACCGAGTTCCTGACGGCCCGCTACCCCCTGGAGGCGAGCCGGGCCGCGGCGCGCACCGGGGCCGGGTGGCAGCCGGAGATCTGGCGTGGCCTGGCCGAGGAGGTCGGGATTCTCGGGGCGAGCCTGCCGGAGTCGGCGGGCGGCATCGGGGGCGGACCGGTCGAGACCATGATCATCGCCGAGGCGCTGGGCGCGGCCCTGGTGCTGGAGCCGTACGTGGACACCGTGGTGGTGGGCGGCGGCCTGCTGCGACGCGCCACCGGCAAGCGCGCCGAGGACCTGCTGGCGGGCATCGCCGCCGGTGAGGTGGTGACCGGATTCGCCGCGCTGGAACCGCGTTCCGGCTACGACTACACCGCGGTGGCGGCCACGGCGGTGCGCGACGGCGACGACTGGGTGATCACCGGCGAGAAGACGGTGGTGACCGCGGCCCCGCTGGCCACCCACCTGCTGGTGACCGCGGTCGCGGACGGCGAGATCGCGCTGTTCGCCGTCGATGTCGACCCGGCCGCGCCGCCCGCGGGCCTGACCGCGCGCGCCTACCGCACCATCGACGAGCGTCAGGCCGCCGACCTGACCTTCGACGGTGTGCGCGTCCCCGCCGACGCCCTGCTGCTCGCGTCCGCCGGCGAGGCCATCGCCGCGACCGTGGACGAGGCCATCGCGGCGGTGTGCGCGGAGACGGTCGGGGCCATGCGCAGGGTGGTCGACGACACCGTCGCCTACGCCAAGCAGCGCCGCCAGTTCGGCGTCGCGATCGGCAGCTTCCAGGCGCTGCAGCACCGCATGGTGGACATGCTGCTGGAGCTCGAACAGGCCGTGGCCGCAACGTATCTGGTGACCCTGAAGCTGGACGCCCCCGCCGCCGAGCGGGCCCGCGCGGCCTCGGCCGCCAAGGCCACCGTGGGCCGCGCCGCCCGCAAGATCGGCCAGGAGTCGGTGCAGTTGCACGGCGCCATGGGCATGACCGAGGAACTCGCCATCGGCCACTTCTTCAAACGCCTGACCGCCGTCCAGTACGAGTTCGGCACCACCGACCAGCACATTGCCCGCTACGCCTCACTGACGCGGCCGTAGCGGGCGCTCCCGCGCACCGGCTCAGGGGTGACCGGTGCCGGATCGGGTTCCGGTGG
>NZ_JBHWHH010000209.1:0-11594 GCF_042732555.1 Nocardia sp. NPDC059764 | reverse complement strand
GCCGTATCCGGGCTTCGATTCGGTCACCACGGTCGCGCCCGCCGCGCGGGCCACCGCCGCGGTGCCGTCGGTGGAGCCGTTGTCCACCACGATCACCCGGTATCCGATGGGAATTGCCGACAGTACGCCGGGAAGGGCTTCCGCCTCGTCCCGGCAGGGGATCACCACCGTGACCCCGGGCTCGGAGTCCAACTCGGTCATGGCCTCGACGGTAAGCCCAATCGGGGCGTTCGACCGCCGGGACACGCATGACGAAAGTATGACGGGAGCAGCAAGAATGGCGATCCGGACAGTTCCGGCGGGTTTCGGGCCTATGGTTTCCGGCATGGCGAACGCTTCCGCGACGAGGGTCGCGCGCTACGTCTCCACTCGCGTCGACGGCTACGGCGCACTCGCGGCCTTCGTTCTCGTCCTGGCCGCCTTCCTGATTCCGCGAATCGAGGGCAAACCCTGGCGGGACAAGCTCTATGCCGGGGCCGCACCGCTCTTCGGCGGCTGGCTCCCGCATCTGGGCTGGGGGACGGTCCCCGCGGTGGCCATCGCGGCGGCGGTGGTGCGGTTCGGACCGGAGCTGGCGCGACGGCTGTCGTTCGGGCGGCTGCTGCTGATCACCTGGGCGACGGCGGCGGCATGGGCGTTCGCGCTGGCCATGATCGACGGCTGGCAGCGCGGCTTCGCGGGGCGGCTCACCACCCGCGACGAATACCTGCACGAGGTCGGCGGGGTGCACGACATCGGGGCCATGGTGCGCGGATTCTCCGGCCGCATCCTGGATTTCCAGCCCGACTCGTGGACCACGCACGTGTCCGGGCATCCGCCGGGGGCGCTGCTGGTGTTCGTGCTGCTGGACCGGATCGGGCTGGGCGGCGGGGCGTGGGCGGGCCTGTTGTGCCTGGTGGTGGGGACGAGCGCGGCGGCCGCGGTGCCGTTCACCTTGCGGGCCTTGGGCGCTGAGCATCGGGCGCGCGCGGCGACGCCTTTCCTGGCCCTGATGCCCGCGGCGATCTGGATCGCGGTCTCCGCCGACGGCTTGTTCGCGGGCGTGGCGGCGTGGGCGGTGGCGCTGCTGGCGCTCGCCACCCGGCTCGAACGGGGTTGGATCGCGGCCGCGCTGGGGTCGGGCGTGCTGTTCGGGTTCACCGTCTTCCTGAGTTACGGCCTTGTGCTGATGGCGATTCCGGCCGCGGCGGTCCTGCTGGCACGCTCGCTGCGGCCCGCGCTGCCCGCGCTCGCGGGTGCGCTGGCGGTGGTGGCGGCCTTCGCGGCGGCCGGGTTCTGGTGGTTCACCGGCTATCACCTGGTGGTGCAGCGGTACTACCAGGGCATCGCGCACGAGCGGCCGTACGGGTACTGGGTGTGGGGCAATCTGGCCGCGACGGTGTGCGCGGTGGGTCTGGCCACCGCCGCGGCCAGCTGCCGGGTTCTGGTCGAGCTGGAGATCCCGCCGCTGCGACCGCTACGGGAATGGTTGTCGCGCTGGCGTTCTCACGTCGATCCGGCCGCGCTGATGGCGGGGGCCGGGCTCGCCGCCATCCTGATCGCCGACATCAGCGGTCTCAGCAAGGCCGAGACCGAACGCATCTGGCTGCCGTTCGACGTGTGGGCGCTGGCGGCGACCGCGCTGCTCCCCCGCCACAGTGCCCGGTTCTGGCTCGTGGCGCAGGCGGCGGGGGCGCTGATCGTCAATCATCTGATCCTGACGAACTGGTGACCGCGGCACGCGGATTCACCGCCAGGTGGGCGCTCCGTCCCCGCAGGCGGCACGCAACGGCGCGGACGAGAATTCGGCCAGGCCCGCGGTCGGGGTGACGGCGGCGGTGAAACCCAGTGCGCGCCGGGCCCGTTCGGGTCCGGCCACGATGTGGCGGACATCGCCGGAGCGGTACTCCCCGGTCACCACCGGCTGTTTGCCGCCGCACGCGGTGGCCAGGGTGGCCGCCACGTCGCCGATCGTGATGGGGATGCCCGAGGCGATATTGAGCGGGGTGAACGCCGCCAGCGGCTGTTCGAGGGCGGACACATTGGCGGCGGCGATATCGCGGACGTGCACGAAATCGCGGGCCTGGGCGCCGTCCTCGAAGACGCGCGGGGCCTCACCCGCCTCGAGCGCCGACCGGAAGATGGCGGCGACACCGGAATACGGTGTGTCCCGGGGCATATCGGGACCGTAGACATTGTGGTAGCGCAGTGCGGTGACGGTGCCGCCGGTGGCCGCGGCCCAGGCCGTGGCGTAGTGCTCCTGCGCGACCTTGGAGGCGGCGTAGAGGCTGCGCGGCCGCAGCGGCGCGTCCTCGTCGATGGGCGCCCAGGACAGCGGACGTCCGTCGGGGCCGCGGTGGTCGAAGCGCCCGGAGTCGAGGTCGGCGCGGGTGCGCGGGGCCGGATCGACCGGGTCGCCCGCGGAGTCCACGTAGCGGCCCTCGCCGTAGACCACCATGGACGAGGCCAGCACCAGATGGCGGCAGCGGGCCCGGTCCATGGCGGCGAGCAGGACCGCGGTGCCGAGGTCGTTGTGGCTGGCGAAGGCGGGCGCATCCTGCGCGCTCACCCCCGCGCCGACCACGGCCGCCTGGTGGCAGACCGCGTCGACGCCGGTCAACAGCTCGGCCAGGGCGTCCGGGTCGCGGACGTCGGCCGGGACGATGCCGGGCGGCGGGACGGCGTCGCGGCCATGGGCGGCGGCGAGCATGAGGTCGACCGGGACGACCTCGTGGCCGGCGGCGAGCGCCGCGCGGTGGATGTGCGAGCCGATGAATCCGGCTGCGCCGGTCAGGAGTACACGCATGCGGCGATTCTGGCCGCAGTGCCGCCGGAATGCGCCCGGACCGGCCGAGGTCGCCGGGTTCGTCACGATTTGGTCAGATCGCGGCGGGCCGACACGCGGGGGTCTTGCCGCGCGTCGCCGACCGGCGCACAATTCATCACGTAGTGAATTCAACACTCGATGAATTGAGGGTGACCGTGACGGCACCAGCGACAACCACCGACGCCATCGCCATCGAGCACCTGGAAGTGCGCCGCGGCGGGCATCAGGTGCTGCAGAACATCTCCCTGACCGTGCCGAAGGGCAGCATCACCGGACTCCTCGGACCGTCGGGGTGCGGCAAGACGACGCTCATGCGCAGCATCGTCGGCACGCAGATCATCGAATCCGGCACCGTGCGGGTGCTCGGCGACGAGGCCGGATCGCGCGCGCTGCGGCGGCGGGTCGGGTACGTGACCCAGGCGCCCAGCATCTACGACGACCTCACCGTCGCCGACAATGTGGCGTACTTCGGCGCGCTCTACGGAGCCTCGCGCGCCGAGGTCGACACCGCGCTGGCCGCGGTCGGTTTGAGCAGTCACTCCGGCTATCGCGGCAGCGAGCTGTCGGGCGGGCAGCGCACCCGGGCGTCCCTGGCCTGCGCGCTGGTGGCCGATCCGGAGCTGCTCGTGCTCGACGAGCCGACGGTCGGCCTGGACCCGGTGCTACGCGCGGATCTGTGGGAGCAGTTCCAAGCGCTCGCCGAACAGGGCCGGACCCTGCTGGTGTCCAGTCACGTCATGGACGAGGCCGAACACTGCGATCGGCTGCTGCTCATGCGCGAAGGCCGCCTGCTGGCCCAGCTCACCCCCGCCGAATTGCGTTCCGACACCGGCGAATCCAGTCTGGATAACGCCTTCCTGAAGCTGATCCGGATGGGAGAAGAGCTGTGACCGCGACCCTTTCGCGCCCCGCGGGCCCGCGCCCGCTGGGCTGCTACACCGCCACCACGGTGCGCATCCTGCGGCAGTTGCGCGCCGACCACCGCACCGTCGCCATGATCGTGCTGGTGCCCGCGCTGCTCATGACGCTGCTGTACTTCGTGTACAAGAACTATCCGATGATGCCCGGCGCGCCCCGGCTGTTCGACCGGATCGGCATCACCATGCTCGGCATCCTGCCGTTCGTGGTCATGTTCCTGATCACCGCCATCGCCATGCAGCGCGAACGGGTCTCGGGCACCCTCGAACGGCTGATGACCACGCCGCTGTCCAAGCTGGATCTGCTCGCCGGGTACGGCACCGCGTTCTCCATCGCGGCGGCGGTGCAGGCGGGGGCGGCGTGCCTGGTGGCGTTCTGGCTACTGGGCCTGAACGCGGCGGGCAGTCCGGCGCTGGTGGTGCTGATCGCGGTGATCGACGCGGTGCTCGGCGTCGCGCTGGGGCTGCTGGCGAGCGCGTTCGCCCGCACCGAGTTCCAGGCCGTGCAGTTCATGCCGGTGATCGTGCTGCCGCAGTTCTTCCTGTGCGGGCTGCTGGTGCCGCGCGGTCAGCTGCCGAGCTGGCTGGAGGCGATCAGCAATGTGCTGCCGCTGAGCTATGCCGTCGACGCGCTCGAGCAGGTGGCGACGCACACCGGAGCAACGGGCCAGATGTGGCGCGACATTCTGATCGTGGCCGTGTTCACCGCGGTGGCACTGGTGCTGGCGGCAGCGACCCTACGTCGGCGGACCGCGTGACGGGTAGCTCCGGCACGCGCAGCGGACGCCGGCCCGGCAACTCCGGCACCCGGGAGGCGATTCTCGACGCCGCCCGGGTGCGGTTCGCCGAGGTCGGCTTCGACAAGGCCTCCATCCGGTCGATCGCGACCGCGGCCGCCGTGGATCCGGCGCTGGTGCACCACTATTTCGGCACCAAGCACCAATTGTTCGCGGCGGCACTGCAATTGCCGATCGACCCGCAGGAGATCCTGGCCGGATTCGCCGTGGTCCCCCTGGAACAGCTGGGCGAGCACATCATTCGCACCGTGGTCGGCATCTGGGACTCCCCCATCGGCATGCCCGCCGTCGCCGCCTTCCGCAGCATGCTCGCCAGCGACGATCCCACGCTGGCGCGCACCTTCCTGCTGGAGGTGGTGCTGAAAGAGATTCGCCCGCGCGTGGATTCGCCGCCCGGCACCGGCGCGCAACGCGCGGTCCTGGCGGCCTCGCAGCTCGCGGGGCTGCTGGTGACCCGCAAGATCCTGCGGCTGGAACCGATCGCCTCGATGCCGATCGACCAGCTGGCCACCACCATCGGTCCCACGCTGCAGCGCTACTTCACCGCGGACCTCGACGGGCTCACCGCGGACTGAGCGAACTCCGGGCCGGGATCAGTCCTGACCCAGGAACAGGGTGTGCTCGTCGTCGGAGACGTCGCGGGCCTCGTCCACGAGCAGGACCGGGATGCCGTTGTCGACCGGGTAGGCGCGGCGCAGGCGGGGGTTGTAGAGCACGGTGTCACCGGTGGCGGTGTGGACCAGCTGCAGGGGGCCCTTGTCCTGCGGGCAGGCCAGCAGGGTCAGCAGGGTGGGGTCCAGGATTTCCTCCGACATGTCCGACAACCTACCGGTCGGGCGGCGCGGCGACGGAATCGGCGGGGCGACGGAAGCTGATGTGGCGGTGGCCGAAGAAGCTGGCCACCGCGACCAGGCCCATGACCACGACCGCGGCCGGTTTGGCCGGGGCGTGCAGCAGCGAGACGGCCAGCTGCAGCAGCACCATGTTCAGCACCATGCCGACCGCGTTCACGCCGACGAAGGCCACGAAGTCGCGCAGCATGTGGCCGCGCACCCGGAACACCAGGGTGCGGTGCAGGGCGAAGGCGATCACCATGCCGACCGCGTAGGCCAGCGCCACCGACAGGGCGGCGGCCACATCCTTGGACACCGCGTCGCCGAGCACGGTCAGCCAGAAGATGGTGAGCACCATGCCCATCAGCGTGTTGAACCCGCCGACCAGCGCGAAGGCCACCTCCTGGCGGCGGACCAGCCGCAGCAGCGGCCCGGCGGGCGCGCCCTCGGCGGGCAGCTGGGTCTCGGTCACCGCCCCGAACCCACCAGTTCGCGATCCTGGTCGTCGTCGAGCTGTTCGACGGCGGGCGCGTCCGCGCCGCGGCGGCGCGAGCGGATGTAGAGCCACTGCAACAGGCCCACGCCGACGAGTCCGGCTCCGGCGCTGGCGATTCCGATCTTCCAGCCCGGCGGGCGCCAGCTCAGTTCCAGTTCGGCATTGTCGGTGCCGGCCGGAATGTCCACGGCGACGAAGACTTTCGACACGGTGTGGAACGGGATGGTCTTGCCGTTCAGAGTGACCCGGTAGCCGGGCCAGCCCAGGCGGGCGAAGGTGACGCGGCCGCCGGTCTCCGAGGACACGCGCACCCGGCTGGTGGTGTCGGTGTCCTCGATGGAGGTGGCGGTGACGTCGTGGGCGTCACCGACGCGGCCGTTGACCGTGGAGATCGGGCCGTTGTCGCGTTCGAGCACCCAGATGTACTTCTCGTGGCCGGGGACGTCCACGAAATGCCAGCCCTCGGGGGCGGGCTGGTCACCGGCGTCGGGGAGCATGGCCTTCTGCAGCACCACCCGGTCGATGAGCATGAGGTCGGCCAGGATGCGGCCAGTGGTCGGCTCGGGGCTGAACAGGCGCTTGTAGGCGTCGGGGCAGACGCTGGAATCCCACCGCATGCAGAGCATCTCGCCGAAGTAGAAGTGCCCGTTGGGGGTGTACCCGTTGACGTAGTCCTTTTCCAAGTCCTTGGCGTAGTTGCCCCACACCAGCGATCCGTACGCCCCCTCGAGGCTCTTGTCGGCGGGCTGCAGCAGGCCGCGTTCGGCGAGCTGAATGGTGGTGCCGCCGGAGAGCTTCGGGAACGCGGCCATGGCCTCGCTGCGGTTGGCGGGCAGGTTCCACGACATCGGGGTGGGCTGCACCCACCACACCTGGAACCACGCGATCGGCACCATGGCGGCGATGACCAGCGCCGCGGCCCCGGACGCGCCGCGGGCGCGGCCCAGCCACACCACGCCGAAGCCGAGCGCGATCACGACCGCGGCCGAGCCCAGGTGCCACAGCACCTGGTGCGGGTCGGCGGAGAAGGTGCGCACCCACAGCGCGAGAACCAGCACCAGCGCGGCGATGATCCGGTTGTTGCGGTCCTTCAGCGTGACGAAGCGGCCCAGCAGCACGCACACCAGGACCAGCAGCCCGAGCGCCAGCATCGGCAGTACGCGCGCGGGCCAGCGCAGCGGGCCGACGGTCCCGGGCCCGGCGGTCCACATCAGCGCCATCAAGGCGAACAGGGCGATGGCGACGAACTGCTTCCAGTGTTTCTGCGCCGCCTTCCAGTCCACGAAGGCCAGCGCCGGGATCAGGAACCAGGCGATGTAGGTCATGGGCAGCGGCTGCACATAACCCCACCACGAGGTGAACGCGGGCATGGTGGTGGGCAGGCTCGCGTTCAGCGACTCCGACCACGGCACCGTCAGGAACTGGTCGTTATTGATCTGCGAATTGCCGCGCCAGCTCACCTGCGCCGACAGCATCGACGGCAGGAAGGTCAGCAGGCCCGCCGCGCCCGCGCAGCCCGCGGCGGCGGCCAGGCGCAGCAGCGGGCCGAACGCGGCGCGCCACTGCGGCCAGGTGCGCGGTCCCCGGCACACCAGGAAGCCGACGGCCACCGCGATGAGCATGAGCACGGCCTCGACCGCGGGGAACACGTACTGCACCGAGATGGCCAGGTACAGGTAGCCGAAGACCGGGATCGGACCGCCCTGGCCGCGCAGGTAGCGCTCCGAGGACGCCCAGGCGTGGATCATCCACGCGGTGCCCGCCATGGCGGTGAACCAACTGGCCTCGTCGAAGAACAGGAAGAACCCGGTGAACGGCATGGCCACGCCGGCGACCGCGGCCCACTGCGGGCGCGCGCCGTACGCCAGGCAGACGCGATACACGCCGAGCCCGGTGATGATCGCGTAGATCGCCTTCACGATGGTGGCGTAGAGGGCCAGGTTCGGCACCGAGGGCGCGATCAGGTCGATCAGCAGCTGCGGCGGGTTGAACAGTCCCGCTTCCTCATTGGTGTAGTTGCCGGTCATCCACTGCTGGGGCTGCAGCAGCGGGAAGTGGCCGTCGCGGAAGGCGCGGCCGAAGAACACCCATAGTCCGGTGTACTGGGATTCGGTGTCGTCGGTGAAGAAGTGGCGGGGGTTGGCCAGCACCACGGCCAGGTAGCCGAGGATCACGCCGAGGACGGTCACGCCACCCCAGCGATACACCTCACGCCGGGTCGCGCGGCGCGCCGCGTCGTCTTCGTCCGGCCCGGATTCGGCGGCCCCGACCGCCTGGGAAACTGAGCTGTCCACCACGAGTTCCAGACCCTACAGGGCGGTGCTGTCGATGGCACTTACGCCGTGGCGGCAGGGCACTTCCGACGACGGCCCGAGCGGGCGGTCGTCCATACCGCTTACGCCGATCCGTCGCCTCCGGCGGGGATGGGGAATGATGGGCGGATGTCGACACTTCGCGCCGAATGCCGCGCCGAGCAGCGTGTTAGAGTTCACGGCGGCTCGGGCTCCGGTTTCCGGTGTGGAGTTCCGGCGCACTCCGTCATCGAAAGTACATTCAGCTGATGCCGATTCCGTCCGCCCGCACCTACGCGAGCGACCCCAGCGTGACCTCCGGCGAGCGCCCGGCGCGGGTGCACGCGGTCTCCGTCGTGGTGCCCGTGTACCGCGGTGAGGACACCATCGCCTCGCTGGTCAGTGAACTGGACAAGCTCGGTGAGCCGGTGACCACGCCGCGCGGCGCGAGCTTCCGGGTCGAGGAGATCGTGCTGGTGCACGATCACGGCCCCGACCGCTCCGATGTGGTGCTGCGCGAGCTCGCCGAGACCTACCCGCAGGTGCGGGTGGTGTGGCTGAGCCGTAACTACGGTCAGGACGCCGCCACCATCGCGGGCATGGCCGCCGCCCAGGGCGACTGGACGGTCACCATGGACGAGGACGGTCAGCACGATCCGGCGTTCATCGCCGACTTCCTCGACGCCGCTCTCACCGAGCGCGCCGATCTGGTCTACTCCAAGCCGGTCAACACCCGCCCGCACGGCTTCCTGCGCAATATCACCTCGCGCGGGGCGAAGCTGGTGCTGGCGACCCTGTTCGCCTTCCCGGACTCGACCCGCTTCGAGAGCTATCGGCTGATCCGCGGCGACATCGCGCGGCAGCTGGCCCGGGTGGCCTCCAACGGCGTGTACCTGGACGTGGCGCTCACCTGGGTGGTGGGTGAGGTGGCGCAGGTGCCGGTGCAGCTGCGCGCCGAGGGCCGCGACGAGTCCGGCTACAACTACCGCCGGCTGTTCTCGCTGTTCTGGAAGATGGTGTTGTGCAGCGGAACTCGCGGCCTGCGCCTGGTCAGCATGCTGGGCGTGACGCTGGCGCTGGGCGGGCTCGGCATGGCGGGCTGGGTGGTCTACCACGCGCTCACCAACAGCGGCCGGGACCCGGAGGGCTGGGCGTCGCTGATGACGGTGCTGCTGCTGTGTTCGGGCGCGGTGCTGTTCTCGCTGGGCCTGATCGCCGAATACCTCGGGGTGGCACTGCACGTGCTGGTCGGTAAGCCCCTGTATCTGACGGTGGATTCGCCGACGCCGCGCCGGGAGCAGGGCGTGGGCGCCGGAATCCGCCACACCGCAACTCGTTTCGACGGTATCGAGGGGGATCCCCGCGCGTGAGCAGTGACCGCATCATCTTCAGCCGCCCGTTCCGCGCCGCGCGCGAGCTGCCGAATGTGGAAGCCGTGCTGACGTCGGATCACAGCCACGGCGACGGTCCGTTCACCGCCGCGGCGACCGCGAAGCTGCGCGACATCACCGGCGCGCCGCACGCGCTGCTGACCACCTCGTGCACGCACGCGCTCGAAATGGCCGGGCTGCTGCTGGAACTCGGGCCCGAGGACGAGGTGATCGTCCCGAGCTTCGCGTTCACCTCGACCGCCACCTCGATGGCGCTGCGCGGCTCCACCGTGGTGTTCGCCGACATCGATCTCGCGACCGGCAGTCTGGACCCGGAGTCGGTGGCCGCGGCGGTCACGCCGCGCACCAAGGCCGTGGTGGTCATCCACTACGGCGGTGTGGCCGCGGACATGGAAGGGCTGCAACGGCTGGCGGACGCGCACGGTTTCGCCATCATCGAGGACAACGCGCACGGTCTGGGCGGTTCCTACCGCGGCCGTCCGCTGGGCAGCATCGGCACGGTCGGCGCGCTGTCGTTCCACGACACCAAGAACGTGCACTGCGGCGAGGGCGGCGCGGTGCTGCTCACCGACGAGATCCTCATGGCGCGCGCGGAGATCATTCGCGAGAAGGGCACCGACCGGGCGCGGTTCCTGCGCGGCGCGGTGGACAAGTACTCGTGGCAGGACATCGGATCCTCGTATCTGCCCAGCGAATTGAACGCGGCGGTGCTGGACGCGCAGCTGGCGGAGTTCGGCACCATCCAGCGCAACCGGCACCGGGTGTGGGACCACTACGCGGCGACGCTGCCGGACTGGGCCGCCCGCAACGACATTCGGCTGATGTCGGTGCCGTCGGACCGGGAGCACACGGCGCACCTGTACTACCTGCGGGTCCCGACCGAGGACCGCCGCGACGCGCTCATCGCGCACCTGTCGGGTCTGGGCATCGTGGCCCCGTTCCACTACGTGCCCCTGGACTCCTCCCCCGCCGGTTTGAAGCTGGGCCGCACACCGAACCCGTGTGTGCGCAGCGCCGAGTTCTCGGCCACCCTGGTCCGGCTGCCGCTGTGGCCGGGGCTCACCGAGGCGCAGCTGACCCGGGTCGTCGAGGGCGTCACGAGCTTCGCCGTCTAGCGCCCGGCAGCGACCGAAATCGGCTATCTGGTACCGGAAGTCACAGCCCCTACCTGGGCGTATGACCAACTCTGAACCGAAAACTTTCTGAGAGAATTTTTCTCGAAATCACTCACAGGAAGTGTGGAGCAGATACCTTTCACATCCAGTCGGCGCGTCTGGCCGGCAGGATTGAGAGGTAAACCCATGGGCAAGATGCAGCGAGCCGGTTACGGTGCGGGCGCGTTCGGCGCGATGGCGGCTGTCGCGGTTCTGGCGGCGCCGTCCGCCGGCGCCGTCATCAACAATGTGGTCGTGGCGAGCACCAACCCGGTGGTCGGTTGCTCCTACCTGGTCACGGCGAACACTTCGCTGCTGGGCAGCGTCTTCACCGTCACCTTCCTCGACAACGGCGTCGAGTTCGGCAAGTCCAGCGTCGTCCTGGCCGCGAACCAGGCCACCATCAACTGGACCCCGAAGACCGCGGGCAAGCACACGATCACCGCCACGCAGGAGCTGATCAGCAGCCAGTCCTACGACGTCAACGTCTCCGAGCAGAGCATCGTGTCGAAGCTGCTCGGCACCGGCAGCGCCTCCTGCACCTCGCAGAGCAGCCTGAGCGCGCAGTAGCCCGCCGCATCGGCTCGACGCCCCCGGAGACTCCTTCCTCCGGGGGCGTTCGCGGTTTCTCGGGGGCACTCCCGCAGGCGGGCACGTACCTCGGCGGCAAGCGTGGCGGCGGAGTCGCGCAGGGCCTCGATCATGGGGTGATCGGGGGCGGTGGTGGCCCGGCGGTAGGCGAGGACCGTCGCGCGGCGGGCGGCCGGATCATCGAGATCGTCGAACACTGCGACACCGCTCTCATCGAGCGGGTCCTGACGCCGCTCGTGCGGTGACGATCGGCGAATCTCGTTACGGTTCATGGAGATCGGAGTAACTACGCCTGGACCGAAGAAAGCGCCCCGGCAC
>NZ_JBHWHH010000208.1:0-11597 GCF_042732555.1 Nocardia sp. NPDC059764 | reverse complement strand
CGGCCTGCGGACCGACCGCCGGACACGCGGATTCGCTACGCCTCCAGAGGCTTTCGCAGGGCCGCGAGGAACATGGCGTCGGTGCCGTGGCGGTGCGGCCACAGCTGGGCGCCGGGGCCGTCGCCGAGTTCCGGGACGCCGGGGAGCAGCTCACGGGTGTCGAGCTGCTCGGCGCCGGTGCGGCGGACCATGTCGGACACCACCGAGACCGTCTCCGGCAGGTGCGGCGAACAGGTCGAGTAGACCACCACGCCGCCCGGACGGACGAGATCCCATGCGGCGGTGAGCAGTTCACGCTGCAAGGTGACCAGGTCGCGGACGTCGGAGGGCTGCCGGCGCCAGCGAGCCTCCGGGCGGCGACGCAGTGCGCCCAGACCGGTGCAGGGCGCGTCCACGAGGATGCGGTCGAAGCCCGGGGTCAGGCCCGACTCACGGCCGTCGGCGACATGGACGTCGACCGGCATGCCGCGAGTGGCCTTGCGAACCAGGTCGGCACGGTGCTCGGCCGGTTCGACGGCATCGACGCGGAAGCCGTCGATCTCGGCGATCGAGGCCAGCAGTGCGGTCTTGCCGCCCGGACCCGCGCACAGGTCCAGCCAGCGCCCGCCGTCCTCACCCTCGAGAGGTGCCCGGGTGACCGCCAGGGCCACCAGCTGACTGCCTTCGTCCTGCACCGCGGCCATGCCCTCGCGGACCGGTTCCAGCTTCGCCGGATCACCGCCGTCGAGGTACACCGCGTACGGCGACCAGCGGCCTTCCTCGCCGCCGGTGATCAGCGCCAGCTCCTCGGCGGTCATATCGCCGGGCCGCGCCACCAGATGCACCAGCGGCCGCGCGTCGTCCGCCTCGAGCACGTCGCGCAGCTCGCCCGCCCGCGCGCCGAGCGCGTCCGCGAACGCCTGCGCGATCCACACCGGATGCGCGAACTCGAACGCCAAGTGCCCCAGCGGATCCGACGGCGCGAGCCGCTCCACCCACTCCTCCGGAGTGCGCTCGGCCACCCGCCGCAGCACCGCGTTCACGAACCCGGCCCGCCCCTGCCCGTACTCGGCCCGCGCCAGCGCCACCGACGTGTCGACGGCCGCGTGCGCCCCGATCCGGGTCCGCAGCAACTGATACGTCCCCAACCGCAGCACGTCCAGCAACGGACCGTCGATCTCCTCGACCGCCCGCCCCGCGCAGTCCGCGATCACCGCGTCCAGCAACCCCACCGACCGCGAGGCCCCATAAGTCAACTCGGTCGCCAGCGCCGCGTCCCGCCCGCTGATCTTCCGCTCCCGCAACAACCCCGGCAGCACCAGATTCGCGTAGGCATCCCGCTCCCGCACCGCCCGCAGCACATCCCGCGCCACGATCCGCACCGGATCGGCCCCCGCTTTCTCCGCCCGCCGAGCCGCCGCAGCCCCGGGCTCGCCGCCCCGAGCACCAGCGTCTACCCGCTTGCCACCCCGGTCACCATGCGAACTCCGCGAGCTGTCAGAGGACTTACCCCGTCCACCGCCGCCACCCGCACCACGCTTGCCACCGAACGAGTCGCCGCCACGGCCGCCACCGGATGACCGGCCACCGGATGCACCACGCCGGTCATCCCCGAATGAGCGCCCGCCGGACCGCGAATCGCGGTCGCCTCCGGCGAATCCACCGCGCTGATCCTCGTTGCGACGTCCGCCACCGGACCGCTCGCCGCCACCGCTACGGTGTCCGCCGAAACTGTCGCGCCCACGATCTCCGCCGTAGGACCGGTTCGAACCCGAATCGCGGTCTCCGCCGCCATATCCGCCGCGGCGGTCATCAGTGCGACCGCGGTCTCCGGTGTCGCCACGGCCGCCGCCGTCGCGCCGGCCGTAGCCTTCGCGGCCGCGCAGGCCACCCGAGGAGCGGTTCGAGCCCGAATCGCGCTCTCCGGCTGGGCGATCGCCACGGCCGTAGCCCGCGCGGCGGTCGCCGGTGTCGGAGCCGCGGGTCGCGTTCGAGTCGTCGGATGCCCCGGCCGAGGAGCGGCGGAAGGGGCGGCGGGGAGGGTTGTTGTCGGGGTTGGTCATTCGGTCACCGTGCCCGGTTCCAGGCGAGCGCCACGGGCCCAGTCCAGGGCGGGCATCATGCGCTTGCCCTGGGGCTGGACCTGGGTGAGGCGGACCGCGGTGGTGGCGGTGCCGATGAAGACGCCCGACTTGCGCACGTCGATGGTGCGGGGCGGAAGGGTTTCCTCCACGAGTTCGACGGGGCCGAGTTTGAGGCGTTTGCCGTCGATCTCGGTGAACGCGCCGGGCGCGGGGGTGACCGCGCGGATGCGGCGGGAGATGGCGAGGGCGGGCTGGTCCCAGCGGATGCGGCCCGCTTCCGGTTCCACCTTGGGGGCGTAGGAGATACCGTCCAGCGGCTGCGGAACCGCTTGCACGGTACCGTCTTCCACGGCGTCCAGGGTGGATTCCAGCAGCACCGAGCCGCTGTCGGCGAGACGCTCCAACAGGGTGCCCGCGGTGTCGGCGGGCGCGACCTTCTCGGTCATGGTGCCGAAGACGGGCCCGGTGTCGAGACCCTTCTCGATGAGGAAGGTGGACGCCCCGGTGTACTCGTCACCAGCCAGCAGCGCCGACTGCACCGGCGCCGCGCCACGCCAGGCGGGCAGCAGCGAGAAGTGCAGGTTGATCCACCCGAACCGGGGAATCGCGAGCACCGTTTCGGGCAGCAGCGCGCCGTAGGCCACGACCGGGCAGCAGTCCGGCGCGAGTTCGGTGAGCTGGGCGATGAATTCGGGCTCGGACGGCTTGCGCGGCGTGAACACCGGAATCCCGTGCTCGTCGGCCAGCTGTCCGATGGGCGAGCGGGTGATCTTGCGGCCGCGTCCGGCCACCGCGTCCGGCCGGGTCACCACCCCGACCACTTCGTGCCGCTCGGATTCGATGAGTCGCCGCAGCGACGGCACCGCCGGTTCGGGGGTTCCCGCGAAGACCAGACGCATATCAGCGGCTCCGTTCCCGGCTACCGGCCGAGGCGCGGCGACCGCCGCCGATCTCGGACGCGGGCAGCACTGTGATTCCCTGTGTGAACCAAGACGATTCGCGAATCGTGCGCATGGCCTCCTTGCGGAAGGCCGACTCCAGCCGCTGCAGGAACAGCACGCCGTCGAGGTGGTCGGTCTCGTGCTGCACGCAGCGCGCCAGCAGTCCCTCGGCCCGGAACTCCACCGGCTTGCCGTCCAGGTCGACACCGCGCGCCAGCACGGTCATCGGCCGGGTCACGTCGAAACGGACGCCCGGGATCGACAGGCAGCCCTCGGGCCCGGTCTGGGTCTCCTCGCCCTCGACCTCGAAGACGGGGTTGATCAGATGCCCCTGGGCGTCGCCGGTGTCGTAGACGAAGACCCGCAGCCCGACCCCGATCTGCGGGGCGGCCATGCCGACCCCGCCGCTCTCGTACATGGTGTCGATGAGGTCGGTGACCAGCTGGCGCACCTCCCGGTCGAACGTCTCGACCTCCGCCGCGCGGGCACGCAGGATCGGATCGCCGAACAGGCGGACAGGCTGGATGGTCACGGGCAGCTCCCGATAGCGAACGAATACGGTCGTCTCATTTTACGGACGCCCGTGACCACCCTGATCAGGAATGCGCCGCCAACACGACATCGCTGATCCCGGTGCCGAACGGCACCGGCACGCAGACCGGTGTCACGGCGTGTCCAGGATCGAGCAGATTGACCGCCAGCTGTTGCGCGAACGGGTCGTAGACCAGGTGGAAATGCCCGGTCAGGTCGGCCTCGCACAGATCCTGCAGCACGATATTGGTCGCGCCCGGACCGCGCAGGGCGATATTGGTATTGGGCTGAATCATCTCATCCACCCGGCTGCCGATGGTCGTGTATTTCACACCCGGCACCGTGTCGCCGCCCGCGTTGAGGTCGGTGATGAACGGCGATCCCGCGGCCTGCTGGACCGCGGCGAGCGAGGAGCCGAACTCGACGAGTTTGTAGATCCCCGGCACCGCGTCGGCGATCGGCACCAGCCCGTACATGATCCCGCCGTAACTGGGCGAGGCCATACCGATCCACTGCCCGACCTTGGGCGCGCCGCCGAGTTTGTTGATCCAGTAGCGAGTCACGCTCGCGCCCTGGGAGAAACCGACCAGATCCACCTGCGTGGCCCCCGTGGCGGCGAGCACCTGGTCGACGAAGACGCCGATCTGCGCGGAGCTGGCCCACACGTCCTCGGTGCCGAAGGTGTCCTTGCCGGGCTTGCCGCCGTAGTTCAGGGCGAAGACGCAGATCCCGGCCTTGGCGAGCAGCGGGCTCAGGCCCGACCAGTCGGAGTAGGCCGAGGAATCGGTGCCGTGGGCCAGGATCACCGGTCGCGGGTGTTCCGTGTTCGGTTTGCAGCCGAAGTCGTTGGCGCCCTGGGGCGCAGCGTCCGGATGCTCTTTCAGATACTTGGCCGCCGCCAGATGCCCGGTCTGCGGCGGCCCCTGCTGAGCGGGCACCCGCAGGACCGGTGCGACGGCCGGTTCGGCCTGCGCGTAAGTCCCCGTCGGGGTGGCGGCCGTGCCGATCACGGCGGCCGCCAGCGCCGCTACCCCCACCGGCGCGACGCGGCGCAAGTATCCGCGCGTCCGGTTCCTCTTTTGTCCCATGTCACAAGATCGCATGGGGCGCTGTTGTCCCATGTCACGATCTTGACCGGTTTCGAGCCGAAAGTCCCGGTGGTTTCCGGTGATTCGGCCCCGTCACTTTTCGGGTGTGTCGTCCTCGGCGAGGATCCGGTAGAGCGAGCGGCGCGCTTCGGTGAGCACCTCGGCCGCCTTGGCCGCCTGATCCTTGGTGCCGACGGCGGCCACCTGGGCCACCGCGCCCATCAGCTGACCGACCAGTCCGCGCAGGTCGAGAGCCTGGTCACCGACGCCGTCCTTGACGTCCTGCCAGGGGTCGCCCAGATCGGTGCGATTGGCCTCGACGTACTCGACTCCGGCCTCGGTGAGTTTGGCCGTCTTGCGACCCGACACCTTCTCGATGAGCACCAGGCCCTCGTCCTCGAGCTGAGCCAGCGCGGGGTAGATGGAGCCGGGGCTGGGACGCCAGACATCCTCGCTGCGTTCGCGAATCTGCTGGATCAGCTCGTAACCGTGCATGGGCTGCTCCTGCAGCAGGAGCAGGATGGCGGCGCGGACATCGCCGCGCCGGCCACGTCCACCGCGGCCGCGACCGCGACCGAAGTGCGGACCGGGCCCGAAGCCGGGACCGAAGTCCGGGCCGAATCCACGGCCGTGTCCGTGGCGGTGCGGGCCGAATTCACCGCGCGGGCCGCGGGGCCCACCTCGACGCATCCGCGGATGTTCGGGGCCCTGCCGCTCGTCGCCGCGTCGCCGCCAGGGGCCGCGGCCCCGTTCGATGTCGTCCATGCGTTCCATGGTCGCGCCTCCTTCAAGGCTCGTCGTTGCATTTACTGCTATCGACGATATATCGACAATCTATCCACAGCAAGGGTGAGCCGGAACACGAACCGACCGGTTTGGAGGTTAGGGGATCAGGAGGTCGTGCGCACAGATCGCATCCCACAGTCCGGTCGCACGATCGTCCGTCGGCAGCGGGTCGACCAGGGCGAACGCGCAGCCCAGAGCCTTGGCGCCGCCGTCGGCCTCGAGGCTGTCGCCGACCATGAGGGCCCGGTCGGGAGCGACGCCGAGGCCGTCCAGGGCGGCCTCGAAGATGCGGGTATCCGGCTTCATGGCGCCGACTTCGTACGACAACGCGTATTCATCGATATATCGGAGCCAGCCGCGGTCGGCGAAGGCCGGGCGGATATCGAAGGCGATATTGCTGACCACACCCACGCGCAGACCGCGCCCGTGGAGTGCGCGCAGCACTTCACCGGTGTCCGGGTAGGGCGTCCACTCCCCGGCGTCGCGCATGAGTTCATAGAGCCGGATCGCCTGCGCGGCGGGGACACCGGACTGCTCGAGCACCTCGAGGTAGGCGCGGCGGTGCAGCGCGGGATCGAGATCCCGGTTCTCCCAGGCGTATTGGCCGTCGGCGTCGAACTCGACGAATTGGCCGACGGGGGCGGTCATGCGGCGCATGATCTCGGCGATCTCATGACTGTCGAGCAGGCGGCCACCCGCGTCGGTGAGGCGCGCACCGTGGAACGCCGCGTCGTCGAATCGGAAGAGCGTGCCGGAGAAGTCGAACAGCACCGCGTCGATCGCCATGCCGCCACCCTACACAGCAAACATAGAGCTACCCGTCAAGCTGCCCTACTCCTCAACTTGTCTGAGGACTTTGCTAGGCTCGGGACATGACAGACCCGGTGCTGAACGTGAGCGACGTGACGGTGGCACGGAGCGGAGACCCTATCCTGCAAGGGGTTTCGCTCACCGTGCGCGCCGGTGAGCACTGGGCGCTGCTGGGCCCCAACGGCGCGGGCAAGACCACGCTGCTGCGCATGCTCGGCGCGTTAGAACATCCCACCAAGGGCGCTGTGGAGGTGCTCGGGCAGCGGCTGGGGCGCGTCGACATCCGTGCACTGCGGGCCGGCATCGGGCACGTCGATCCGCGTCATGCGCCCAGTGGCGCACTCACTGTGCGGGAGGTCGTGCTGACCGGTGCGACCAACACCGCGGGCCTGATCCCCCGCTGGCAGGCATCCCCGGAACAGCTGGCCGAGGCCGATCGCCTGGTTGATCTGCTCGGCCTGTCGCACCGCCACAACGCGGATTGGCAGATCCTCTCCCAGGGCCAGCGCGGCCGCACCCTCATCGCCCGCGCCCTCATGCCGAGCCCGCGCCTACTGTTGCTCGACGAACCGGCCACCGGGCTGGATCTGGCCGGGCGCGAACAACTTCTGGAGCGCGTCGACCTGCTGCAGCGCACCCACCCGGACCTGGCGTCGGTGCTGGTGACCCATCACCTGGAGGAACTCCCGCCGGGCACCACCCACGCCATGTTGCTGCGCGATGGCCGCACGGTCGCCGCCGGAGCGGTCGACGAGGTGATCACCACCGCCCACATCAGCACCTGCTTCGACCATCCGGTGCGGATTCTGCGCGACGAAGGCCGCTGGAGTGTCAGACCCGCTCAGCCGCAACTGAACTGACCGGCGATTCTCGGATCAGGTCGTCGGGACCAGCGAGTCGATCCAGCGTTCCAGGCGAGCACCCTCGGCCGCCATCATGTCCGGGTCGCGAAAAGTATTCGTGAGCAGGGAAATCCCCTGATAGGCGGCCAGCAGGGCGACCGCGAGCTCACGAGAGTCACTGCGCCCCATCGCCGCGAACTGCGCGTCGATCCACTCCAGCAGCCCGCGCATGACATCGGCGAGCTCGCGGTCGAGGCCGTCCACCCGCTTGTCCAGTTCGGTGGCGAGAGTGCCCGAGGGGCAACCGAACCGGGCGGCGACGTCCCGCTGCTCGACCCAGCCGCGCACCAGCGCCTTCAAACGCGCCGCAGGGGCGTCGATCTCCTCCAGGGCGGCGATGATCTCCTGAGCCGTGCGCGCGTGCGCGCCGATCGCCGCCTGGACCAGCTGATCCTTGGTCTTGAAGTAGTAGTACACATTGCCGACCGGAACGTCGGCGGCGCGCGCGATGTCAGCGATGGTCGTCTTCTCCACGCCCTGCTCGTGGAAGACCTTGGCGGCGGCATCCGAGAGCCGCTCGCGCTTCCCCGCCGCCCGCACCACTGAGTCAGTCATACGACTAACTATAGACAACGGCCGGTCATGTGGCCTATCGTTCGATTTAGTCAGACAACTAACTCAGGAGTGAGACAGATGATCGTGGTAACCGGAGCGACCGGAAACGTCGGCAGCGCGCTCGTGCGCGAACTCGCGGAAGCCGGCGAGAAGGTGGTCGCCGTCTCGCGCGGCGAGAAGCCGATCGACCTGCCCCAGGGCGCCGAACACCGCCGCGCCGATATCGGGGATCTCGACAGCCTGACCGAGGCCGTGACGGGTGCGGACAGCTTGTTCCTGCTCATCACCGGACCGCAGCTGGTCGAGGGGCCCGCACCCGCCGAGGTGCTGAAAACCGTTGCGGCGGCGGGTGTCCAGCGCGTGGTGTTCCTGTCCTCGCAGGGCGCGGTGACCCGGCCGGGCAGTGACGGATACGCGCGGACGCTGGCCTTCGAACGGGCGCTGGCCGCGTCGGAGCTGGAGTGGACGGTGCTGCGGCCGGGTGGGTTCTTCACCAACACGTTCGCC
Organism: Nocardia sp. NPDC059764; assembly: GCF_042732555.1. Classification (NCBI taxonomy): domain Bacteria; kingdom Bacillati; phylum Actinomycetota; class Actinomycetes; order Mycobacteriales; family Nocardiaceae; genus Nocardia; species Nocardia sp. NPDC059764. Next base: position 3,414 of record NZ_JBHWHH010000208.1, on the reverse strand, counting down.
TGGATCGAACCGGTCCGCGCCGAGCGGATGATTCCCGCACCCTTCGGGGATGTCGGTCTGCCGCAGGTGGATCCGGGCGATATCGCGGCCGTGGCCGCGGCCGCGCTGACACAGGACGGCCATCACGGGCAGAGCTACACCGTGACCGGACCGGAACTCGTCACTCCGCGCGATCAGGCGGCGGCGCTGGCGACGGCGCTCGGGGAGCCCTTGCGGTTCGTGGAGCTCAGCCGGGTGGAGGCCAGGGTCAATATGCTGCGCTTCATGCCGGAGTCCGTCGCGGACCACACCCTCAGCATTCTCGGCGCGCCGACGCCCGAGGAGCAGCTGGTCAGCGGTGATGTCGAGCGGGTCCTCGGGCGTCCCGCGACGGGATACGCACAGTGGGCGGCCCGGGTCGCCCTGGCCTTCCACTGAGTTCGATCATTGAATATTTCGTACGCATCAGCTTATCGTCTATCTATGCATACCGGACCCGGACGCCGATCGTTCGGGCCGGGATTCCAGGGCATGAGCACGGTGCCTTCGGAGAGGCCGACACCTTCGACGCCGACGCCATCCTGACCCGCGCGGGCGACACGATCGACAGGCCGCATCGGCTCGCCGCATAGTCTGGTCCGCATGACAGACCGTCCGGACCTCGCAGCGATGATCGTCCCCCTGGGCCGCGCACTCATGGCGGCCGAGCAACCGGTGCTGGCCGCGCACGGGCTGACCATGTGGGCGTATGTCGTACTGCTGCATCTCGATGAAGGTCCGGCACGGGGACAAGGGGTGCTGGCGCAGGAGATCGGGGCGGACAAGACGCGGATCATCGCGGTGCTCGACGACCTCCAGGAACGGGGGCTCATCGAACGTCGCCCCGATCCGGCCGACCGGCGGGCCCGGCTGCTCGCGCTCACCGCCGAAGGACGCCACCTGCGGGATGCCGCTCAGGCCGAGATCCAGGCGCAGGAGGATCGGCTGCTCGGCAAGCTGCCCGCCGCCGACCGCCGCGGCTTTCTCAACGCACTCACCGCACTCGCCGCCCTCCCCCGCGACGAAATCACCGGTCCTTGACCAGGATCAATGAGCTGACCGGGCAGCGATCGGGACAGAATTCCGTGCCCGGAGCTCCCTGATCTCGGTGTCGGTCAGCCGATGTCGATCGGGTCGATCTGGACGCGCAGGGGGGCGTCGGAGCGGTGGGTGCTGCGGATGGCCTGGGCGGCGGTGAGGGCGCGGGACAGGGCCGCCGCGCCGGAGCGGTCGGCGCGCAGGATCATCCGTTCCACCTCGGCGGGAGAGTCGCCAGAGGAGAAGGGCTTCCGGGCGCCGGGGGGCAGCGGGACCGGGCCCAGGACTTCGACATCACCGGGAAGCTTTGCCTCGCCGAGCAATTCGGCGATGGAGTCGGAGGTGCCGTCGATGGCGGCGAAGCGGACCGCGGGCGGGAAGCGGACCTCCACGCGCTGATCGAGTTCGAAACCGGCGTGCCACACCGGATCCCAGCGGACCAGGGCCTGCACGGTGGGGAGACCGGCGTCGGCCATGACGATGACGCGGCCATCGGAGCGGACCAGGGCGGCGGCCGACATCCAGCGGCGCAGGGCGTCCTCGGCGGCGCGCAGATCGGCGCGGCCGAGCAGGGCCCAGCCGTCCAGGAGCATGGCGACCGCGTAGCCGCCGGGCACCGGGGGTTCCGCGCCGATGGTGGAGACCACCACCTGCGCTCCCTCCGGCACCGAATTCAGGATCGCGGAGCCACCCGAACCCCGCACGGGCACACCGGGAAACGCGCGGCCCAGCTCCTCGGCGGTGCGGGACGCGCCGATCACGACCGCCCGCAGCGCACGAGATCCACAAGATCCGCAGCGGAACGCGGCCTCGGTGATTCCGCACCACCGACAGGCCGGGCTCTGCGCCTCGGCGACACCTTCTCGCCCACTGCGCAATGCGCCACGTGACGCGGGCGCGCTGTCCGGCAGGGCGAGGGGCCCGTTGCAGTGGCGGCAACGCGCGGGAGTCCGGCACTTCGCGCACGAGAGAGCCGGGATGTAGCCGCGCCGCGGCACCTGAACCAGCACGGCCCCACCGGCTTTGAGTGCCTTGCGCGCCTCCGTGAACGCCACCGCCGGAATCCGGATCGCCTGCGCGATGGGATCCCGCTCCAGCGCGGCGTCGGTATCACCGGGCGCGGTGATGCGCGGCATGGCCTGCCGCACCACCGCCCGATCCGCGAGCAGGTCGTGCGCCCACCCGGATTCGACGATCGCCTGCACCTCGGCCGTGCGCGCGAACCCGGCCGCCACGAACGCCGCCCCGGTCTCGTGCGCCCGCAGCATCGCCACTTCCCGCGCATGCGGATACGGCGACCTCGGCTCGGCGAACGTATCGTCCCCGTCGTCCCAGATGGCGATCAACCCGAGGTCGCGCACCGGCGAGAACACCGCACTGCGCGTCCCCACCACTACCTTGGCCTGCCCCCGCAACACCGACAACCACCGCCGATACCGCGCCGACGGCCCCAGCCCCGCCGCCAACCCCACCGCCGACTCCCCCACCAGCGCAATACATTCCGCCAGCACCCGATCCAGATCCCGCTGATCCGGCACCATGATCACGGCCCCGCGCCCACCCCGCACGGTCACCGCCGCCAACTCCGCCAGCCGTTTGGCCCAATCCTCCCCCGGTAGCGCCTGCCACCCCGCCCGCGGCCCCCGTCCCGCCGCCAGCGCACTCAAGAACGAATGCCCGTGTGTGTAGCGGCCCCACCCGGGGAAGTCGGCCGCGACCGTACTCCCGGCACTATCGTCACCTGCACGGCGCGGACCGGCGGCGGTGGACGCTGTGGCCTTGTTCCCGGCCGCCTCGGCATCAGTGGCCTCGGCAGGCACTGGATCCGGAGGGGCGCTTCGCGCGGCGGTGTCGTCCGCGCTCCCGGGTAGAGCGTTGACCGAGGCGCTGTCGGCGGCGGCCGGACGGTCGATGGCGGAGAGTTCAGCGTCGTCGAGGTCGACCACTGCGTCGACCGCTGTGACCGCGGCGGCGGCAGCCTTCTTCGAAGCGCGCTTGGGCTTTTCGGGCTTCTCTGTGCCCTCGGTTTCGACCTTGGCGTGGCGGGGTGGGATGGCGAGGCGGAGGACGTCGGCTCGGGTGCCGGCGTAGCGGGCGGCCACGGCGGTGACGAGTTTCAGGATTTCGGGGGTGAGGACGCGTTCGCCGGAGACCACGCGCTCGAGGCGGACGAGTTTGCCGGTGTGGGCGGATCTTTCGAGGCGTTCGAGGAGGTAGCCGTCGATGAGGCGGCCGGAGAAGCGGACTCGGACCCGGACGCCCGGCTGGGCGATGTCATCCAGCTCCGGAGGGACGACGTAGTCGAAATCGCGGTCCAGGTGGGCGGGTTCGAGCAGGGGCAGGACCCGGGCGATGGGC